>JAFLUR010000371.1 GCA_022508725.1 Oscillospiraceae bacterium | reverse complement strand
CTGCATTTTTTACTTTCCGGACGTTTCGGCGAGGTGCACACAATGCGGCTGTTTTGGTCGGTTGCGGTGTTTTATGTGTGCATGGTGCTTTTGCGCGCCGGTCTGATTTATATACGCGATCTGATACAGGAACGCGTGGGATTAAATCTGGAAACCGTTCTGCGGCATAAGACATACGGCAAACTCATGGAGCTTGACTCCGCGACCGTGTCGGAATACAATTCGGGCGAGCTTTTACAGGTTTTAAACGGCGATACGGTTATGTTCAAGGAGCTGCTGTCGCACAGAATACCGTATTTCGGCGACTCGATTTTTATGCTCGTGACAACGCTTATTATAATTGTAGGAATAAATTTGTCATTTTTGATTATACCGCTCATTCTTATGCCGTTTCTTGTTACAGCGGTGCGCCGCTTCAAAGCACGCGCGCGTATGAATTTCAAGGAGATTCGTAAAAAAAGCGCGGAAATGAACTTAACGGTGCAGGAAAATATCGCAGCGGTGAGGATAGTACGCTCATTTACAAATGAGGAGCTTGAAACGGAAAAATTTGAGGAGTCAAATCTGAACCTGTTTGAATCGCGCAGGAAACAAATATGGCTTCAGTCAAAATTTGACGTTACCTTTAACACGATAAAGCAGATTGCGTATATCGGCTCGGTCATAATCGGCGGGATACTTGCGATAAGGGGACATATAAGCGTCGGATATATCCTCGCGTCATCCACATATGTGACGCGCATTATGAACAATATAACCGGTCTTAACAACCATATATTTATCATGCAGCAGTCGATGATTGCCGGAGCGGCGCTGAAGAATTTTATGGATAAGGACAGTAATGTTCCCGACAACAAAAGTTCAAAGCTCAATTCTCAAAAACCCGATATTGAGTTGAAAAATGTAAGTCTTGAAATTGATGATCAGCAGATACTTAAAAATATAAATCTGAAAATACCGTACGGCAAAAAGATAGGGATTGTCGGTGAAACGGGTTCGGGTAAAAGTATGCTCCTGAAAACGCTGCTTCGCATTTGTGATATTACCGGCGGAAAGATTACGGTTGACGGACACGACATAAAGGAGTTTGGTCTTGAAAATTTGAGGGATATGTATTCGTTTGTGTTTCAGGAGGTATTTCTCTTTTCGGATACTATAGAATCAAATATTGCCTACAGCAGCGCGGATATTGACAAAACCAGTGTTTACGGCGCGGCGCGCAGGGCGATGGCGGAGAAATTTATCGACGATTTTGCGGAGGGGTATGAAACGATTATCGGTGAGCGCGGACTCGGTATATCCGGCGGACAAAAGCAGAGAATATCGATTGCGAGAGCGTTTTATAAAAATGCGCCCGTGTTTGTGCTTGACGACTCCACAAGTGCGCTTGACGTCAACACCGAACGCTCGCTTTTGCAAAATATAAATGACAATTTTTCCGATAAAACCGTGATTATAACCGCGCACAGATTTTCCTCGGTTGTGGACTGCGACGAAATTCTCTATATGAGAGACGGCGAGATTGCCGAGCGCGGAACATTTGCCGAGCTTATAGCCGAAGGCGGCAGCTTCGCTCGTATATATGAGGTTCAGCAATCGAGCGAGGAAGCGCTTGATTATGATGCGCTTGCGGAAAAGGAGGTGTGAGTCGTGGCTAAAAGAAACACCTTTTACGAGGATGAACAAATAGAAAAGAAAATAGATATAAAACAGCTTGCAAGGACGATAAAATATATCCTGCCTTACAAAAAGCTTTTGGCTGTTGTAAGCGTCATGATGCTTGCGGCATCGGTTGCGTCGCTGTTTCCGCCGCGGCTTTTGCGAGTTATTGTTGATGAAACCGTCGAGAACAAGGATTACCGTCAGCTTGCGCTTATCGGCGCGGGACTTGTATTTTTGGCGGCGGCGGAGATTGTATCGACATTTATACAATCGCGAAGTATGGGAAAAATGGGACTTAAAATAATATCTCAAATACGGTCGGACATTTTTGAGCGCTTGCAAAAATTGCCGTTTGAATATTTTGACAACCGTCCGGACGGAAAAATTGTTGTGCGCGTGACGGAATATATCAACGGCTTGACGGACTTTTTCTCAAACTACGTTATGATGTTTGCGATATACATAGTAAAAATTGCGGTTGTGACGGTGTTTATGCTGTCTCTGAGTCCGTCATTGACGCTTATAGTTTTCGCGACTATAATTCCGATGATCTGCATTATATTCATGCTGCGCTCGCTTTTGCGGAAAATGTTCACGGCACAGCGTGCCAAACACTCCAACCGCACCGCATTTATAGTTGAGTCGATTATGGGAGAGCATATAGTAAAAAAT
>JAFLUR010000370.1 GCA_022508725.1 Oscillospiraceae bacterium | reverse complement strand
GCATAACATATTTGTTATGCAAAACATAGCATTGAGTTGTTTTTCAATGCTATGTTTTATTTTACTGTTATAATGAGGTAAAACATGGAAAAAGAAATGAAAACAGCCGAAAACATAATAAGGGCTTATAAATTATCCCGTGAAAAGGGGATTTTGGCTCTGAGAAATTATGATTTTATATGCGAAGATTTTAAGTTTGCGGCAAACATTGCATTGGATTGCCTGCAAAAAAATTTGACTCCCGAACAAATATACGAAATTTTAAACAACTACAAATCGGATTTTGAAAATGAGATAATTCATAAATTGACGGTTGAGGGTATTATGTGTATTATAGCGGGGGATAGTGCGGATTATCTGAAAGAATTAACGGCGTCGATTTTAGGGAAAAAATACAGAAATGATTTTTTGCGTACAGCAGACGGGATTTTACCGTGTGAAAACACAAAGGAAGCTGTTATAAAAAAATATTGCGATAAACAGGCGTTTTCGCAAAAAACCGATTTACTTAAAGATAAGTTGAACGATAGGGAAAAATTAAAAAGCGCATTGAGTAAAACAGATAATAAAGATATTCATGCCGTACTTACCGGCGCGTCCGGTGAAACCGCAAAAAAGATTTTGGATGTGATTGATTTTGATTTACTCAAAGCAATCAATGAAGACAGTTTTGAGGAGATAGATGAAAATACCGTAATTATCGCCGAAAATAAATTGGCGGGTATGCTGTAATAAGAGCCGTGGCGAACGAAAAATCATTTTGCCGCGGCTCTTTTTTCGATTTTAAAAAATTTTCAGTTAATTACAATAACAACGTTATCCGAGCCGTTGTCGGATTTTGCGGAGACTGTGAATGTTATTCCGTTATCGGTAAGCAAATCGAACAAAGCCTGTAAATCGCCGCGAGAAACGGTAAAGCTGTTCCCGGAAGAGGTGAGTGCATAAGTTTCGGCGATTTTCAACGCGGCGTTTTTATCCGATACCGAAAGTGTGTATTGCGACGGTGCCGATACGGCGGACAAGGAATTGCCTGCCCCCGAGATTGAGCCGCCGCCCCCGCCGGAGCCGCTTGATATGCCCGAACCGTTCGGATTGCCTGCTCCGGAGCTTGAGCCGCCGCCCCCGCCGGAGCCGCTTGATCTGCCGGAGCCGCCCCCGCTGCTCGATCCCGAGCCGCCGCTTGATCTGCCGAAACCGCTCGAATTGTCCGACTCCGGACTTGAGCCGCCTATCGGAATTCCCGCGGTCGGAACATTTACCGAATATGCGGATGTACCGGATGCCGCGGTGATGTTTTCGGTATTTGCTGATTTTGACAAATCGGACGGAGAGCTTGAATCCTGTGCTTCCGGTATATTGCGGGATTGCTGTTGTGATTGCTTCATAGCCGCCGGTGCGGATTCTTCCGTGGAATGTCCGGTATTTGCATCATCTGCGGAATTATCGACGGACGGAGCATTGTTTTGCATATCCGCCCGCAAATCGTTCCCCGTATCTTCCCGTCCGCTTTCGGTTTGCGTACTGCCGCCTCCGGTTTCGGAATCATTTTTACGCAGCGCCGATTTTGAGGTTATTATTTGGGCGTCCGCTTGAAAATTTTTTTGGGTTTCGGTATTTTCCGGGTCTGAATAACCGCCGTCGTTTGGTTCATTTACGGATTTTTTCATGTTATCCGCGTCCCGGATTGTATCGGCTGTGTGATTTTCCGATACCAAATCCTCCGACACGGGATTTTGTGAATCCAAATTTCGTGACACGGGATATTCCTCCGTACCCGCCCCGGAGTCCTCCGTATTTTCGGAATTTATCGAATTATCCGCGCTTTTCAAAAAAGACTTCTGCGCGTCAAGCTCGTTTTTGGAAGTGCCTATATCCGGCAGGTCGGTATTTGATACGATAACGGCGAATATAACAGCCGCGGCGATACCCGTGAATACTCTGAAATCAAATCGCTTGAAGATATTTTTGTTTTCGGGGGAGATAATTTCATCATCTATACGCTTGTTCAGCTTGTCGAGAAAATCGGGCGATACTTCGATTTTATCCATGCTGTGAAGAACATCGTTTATCCGCCGGGCAAATTCAAGCTCTTTGCGGCATTTGTCACATTCGGCAATATGAGCGGCAATTTGCGCGGACAAATCTTCCGGCAGACTGTTTTCGATATAATCGTCAAGATATCCGGAAAATTCCGTACAATTCATAAAAATCTCCTCCTTTCAAAAATTATTCTGTATTTGTTAAGTTAGACGCATTTTTTAAAAGAAATGTTCCCCGGAAAACACCGGTTTAAAAGAAATAATAATTTAGGGAAACACTGATTTAAAGGTAATCAAAAAATAATTTACGAAAAAATATAC
>JAFLUR010000037.1 GCA_022508725.1 Oscillospiraceae bacterium | reverse complement strand
CTGACCGACACGTTCAAGCGTCCGAGAAATGTGGTTATTCCCGGAATACTTGTCGATGCGATAGTTCTTGCGCCCGACCAGAAGCAGGTGCCCGACTGCACATACAATCCCTCTCTTTCGGGTGACATTCACGTCGATCCGCAGGATATGGACACATGGGTAAAGCATCTGAAATTATCCGGCAGCAAGGATGAAAAGGATCTGAATATCTCTCATGCAATAATCGGCGCAAGAGCCGCCAAGGAGCTTAAAGAGGATGATATTGTAAATATAGGCATAGGTATTCCGGAAAATGTCTGCCATGCGGCGTCGAAAAGCGGGCTTTTAAGCAAGATCACAATGACGGTCGAGGCGGGCGGCATAGGCGGACTTCCCGCACCCGGCATAACTTTCGGCGCAACCATCGGCGCGGACGCCATTTTCGATGTATCGCAGCAGTTTGACTTTTACAACAGCGGCGGTCTTAACATATGCTTTATGGGCGGACTTGAAGTCGATAGCGAGGGCAATGTAAACAGCCATAAGCTCGGCGATAAGGTTACGGGCATAGGCGGCTTTGCCAATATCACCCAATCGACAAAAAATGTCGTTTTCTGCGTAAACTTCACCTCCGGCGGACTTAAAGCCCATGTCGATGAAGAAAACAGGGTCATTATCGACAAGGAGGGCAAATTCAAAAAGTTCGTAAATAAGGTAAACGGAATAAGCTTCAGCGCAAAAAATTCGATAGCGTCAAATCAGAACGTGATATATGTGACCGAACGCTGTGTTTTCCGACTTACCGAAAGGGGACTCTTGCTCACGGAGGTCGCAAAGGGCATCGATATTCAAACGCAGATACTTGATATGCTCGATTTTGAAATCGAAATCGCCGAAAATATAAAGGAAATGGATTTTTCAAACAATGTGATAAACGATTAAAAATATGAGTCACTGTTATTTACTTCATTGAATGTTTATCATAATGCAAACGAAATGAAATACAGAAATAAACAAACCGGAATTTGTGAGATTGCTATGCGATTTATAGGTTCCCGAAAGAGGTAAATGCAATGTACGAAACCTTATTGAATTCGGAAAAAGATTTTTTCAAATACGATAAAATCACAGACAGGGCATGGTTGGATTCCGTATTACATGATAATTTCAAGGAAGTGGGGAAATCCGGAGTTATATTTTATAAAAAGGATACAATAGAAAGCCTTACGGCATTAAAAGCAGACAGAAATATTGATATTTTTAATTTTGAGGTTGAAGAACCGAAAACCGATTGTTGGATCGTTCACTATATTACAAAAGAAAGTGATGACAGATTATTCTATCGAACTTCCGTTTGGGTAAAAGAAAATAACTTAAAGCTTATCTTTCACCAAGCAACCGAGCTGAATCCGGTTATCAATCCGGAAAATAACGGTATTGTATAATCCGGCAATCGGTTTACGCAAAAGTAATTTTTATATAATTATACGAAAAAAATCTTGACATTTTGTCCGGGTTTTGATATAATATTACGGTAACCGCATAGAACAGGTTCTCAAAAGGATTTTTTATTTCATTAAATCTTACCTGTGATAGCGTGACTTCATAAATATAGGAGGTGTTTATTTAATGTATGCAGTTATTGAAACAGGCGGTAAGCAGTATAAGGTAAGCGAGGGCGACACTGTATTTATAGAAAAGCTCGATGCCGAAGAGGGTGCGGCAGTTACTTTCGATAAGGTTCTTGTCGTTGCCGACGGTGATAACGTCAAAATCGGCGCTCCCACCGTAAGCGGCGCAAACGTAACCGCAAATGTCGTTAAAAACGGCAAAAGCAAAAAGATCTATGTTTTCAAAATGAAAAGAAAGAAAAATTACCGCAGAAAAAAAGGTCACAGACAGCCTTTTACAAAGGTAGTTATCGAAAAGATCAACGCATAATTCCAAACATATTCGATTATGAAAGCTGAGGTGTTTTAAATGGCTCATAAAAAAGGTATGGGAAGTACCAAAAACGGCCGCGACAGCAGATCAAAGCGCTTAGGCGTTAAGAGAGCCGACGGTCAGTTTGTTTTGGCAGGAAATATTCTTGTAAGACAAAGAGGCACTAAAATTCATCCGGGCAATAATGTCGGCATAGGCAGTGACGATACACTGTTTGCGCTTGTTGACGGAAAAGTGAAATTTGAAAGAAAAGGCAAGACAAAAACACAGTGCAGTGTTTATGAAATTGCTTGATTAAAAAAACCGGTCCGGGCGATTTGCCCGGACCGGTTTTTTGTTCATTTGCAAACTATTCATCATAACCGTCAAAATAATTTTTTATCGCTGTTATTATGCTTCTTGACCGCGCGATAAATTCCGCCGTATTCGCGGAAATGAATATACCGTTGAATTCACCTGCCGCATCCTCAAGTGAATCGGCTATAAGCTCCAATTCGTCCGCTCCTATATTGGCGGCGTTCATTTTTATGTCGTGAACACATATCTTGTAATTCTTAAAGTCGTTATTGCCCCTGAATTTCTCCAGCTTTTCAAGATTTTCCTCAAGATTTTTCTCGAATATCTTCAGAAGATCCGTATATATCTCCACATTCTGTCCGCAGTTTGCCATACCCTTTGCCGTGTTTATTCCTTCAATATCGAGAGCCTGTGTCCGGTTTTCCCAATCCTCGCCGTCCCCCTTCTGCTTTATAAGCGATTCCGGCAGATACCGTCTTATAAGCTCGGCAAGAACAGTCGGTTTTATCGGCTTTAATATAATGTCATTTATCCCCGCCGAAATAAACATATTTTTTGTTCCGGCGGATGCGTCCGGACTCACGGCGATTATCACAAGCTCATGGCTGTGCTGCGCCTTAAAGGAACGCACGCGCCATGCCAATTCCATACAGCTCAATCCTTCGGGCGGATACAGTCCCGGATGAGAGATAAACACAATATTATAATTGTTTTTATGCATAAGCTCTTCCGCTTTCCGGGAGTTATTGCATACATCCACTCTTATATCCATCAGCTTTAAAAATGCCGATATTATTCTTGTATACGTTCCGCTGCTGTCAATAATAAGAACCCTCGCTTCAGGCGCCGAGAACAAATTCATCGATATGCCTTCTTCTCTGTAGTTCCTGTTTTCGGCATCGTCACTCTCGGGAATTTCCTGCATAATATATACGCTGAACACGCTTCCGTGCCCGTATCTGCTTGTCGCGTCAACATCTCCGCCCATCATAACGGCAAGCTTTTTCGCGATCTCAAGCTCTATATTATTCGTATACTCCGACGTCTCCGCCTCCCGCGCTCCGGAATTCCTAAACGGCTTAAACAGATTTTCCGTTTCCTCCGGTTTTATTCCCGTGCCGGTATCCGAAATCACAAATATCAGCTTTACACGCGTTTCATCGATTTTTTCAAACTTCACCGAAAGCGATACATAGCCTTTATCGGTCGCGCTTATTGATGTGCGGAGTATATTCGAAACGATCTGATGCACCCGCACCCTGTCACCCGACAATCTTTGCGGTATCTCTTTGTCTATATCCACTCTGAATTCTATATTCTTCTTTTTAGCCTGAAGATTATGCGCGCTCTGTATATCTCTCACAAGCATCCTTGTATAATACGCCTCCGGAATAATTTCCAGCTTTCCCGAATCTATGCTTGATATATCGGTTATATCATCAAGTGTGGAGATAAGATCGCACGATGCTATTTTCAAATCTATTATATGCGTGCGCAGCTCTTTATTCATGGGTTCAAGCATAATCAGCTCGTATATACTGAGTATCATATCCACCGACACGCGCAGCTTTTTTGTAAGATACATAAATATCTCATTTCTTGCCCGTGTTTCGCTTGCCGCATCCATATTTTCCACCGTGGTCATTTCTATAAACAGCTGACGCTCCGCAAGCAGCATATCCTGCTCATCAAGCAAAAATCTGTTCTCATTGAGTATCTTGTCTCTCTCATTCTGAATACTGCTGAGCGAATCTATGAAATTGTTTATATTCGCGCACAGCAATGCAAATTCCTCGCTTGTATCGTTCTCGGTCACATGAGAATTCTGTATGTTTGCGCCGGTAAATTCCCGTATTTCCCTGCTCAGCGACTTAAATCCCGAAAGTATATTCTTTTCCATCCATTCGATACAGAACATAAAGAATATCAACAGGAAAACAACAACGGATATAACGAACAGAAGCATGGATTTTCCGGTTTCGCCCGTAAAGTAACCGACCGGCATCGCATAGCCTATAATAAGGTCTTTAAACCGCATACATCCGTAACGGAATTTCATATCGCCTATCTTTACCGTATCCCTGCCGTCTCCTTTGTCATATTCGCTCATAAGCTGCACCGCCGCCGAAGCATCAACCTTGTTATTCTTGTCCTCATACTTTGCAAACGCAATGATCCTGCCGTCGTCGGGGTCCGCGACAAATGCAAATTCATTCATATTCATATGCACAGCCGAAACAACAGACCGGCAAATCCGATCTTCATTCAAATATTCCGCGCCGTCATGCGTAACCGATATAATTATCACGCCGTTGTTATCCCGGCGTCTGACCGCCGCGTACATAACCTCTTCTCCGTTATGGTCGGTCACTATCTCACTTGCCGACGGAATGTCAAACAGCGCGTCCGTGAATATCCTGCTCGTGCTTAATTTCCGCGTTTCCGCATTCTCCTCAAATACCGACTCTCCCAGCTTATTGAACACATATATATCCTTTATTCCGAGCTCCTCTATCTTTATTTTAAGCTCTTCATACGACAGCTCCAAAGACTCGTCGAAAATCTGCGCCGCCTCCTGTGCCTTTAAAAGCACGGCATTCTCAAGCGTTTCGGAGGATTTTCCGTAAACCTCTTCCGTTTTGGTTATCAGTCTGCTCATATGCAGCAGCTGTGATTCCATATAATCAATACAGTCGGATTGATAAAACGAAATATTGACAAACCATGTAATGATACATATAACTGCCGCGACCGGCAGCATTCTCAGTAAAATATATTTAATAAAGCTTCTTTTCATATGCCGGTCACTCCTCCCGTTTCGTATGGTGCGATAAGTCCGATAAATAATATTCCGACAAATATATTATAACATATATTTTCCGTATTGTACAGTAGTTTTTGTTTATAAATCAACGAAATATTTTTTGATATTTGACCTATTCAGCGTTTCCTTATATATACGGCGACAGTATTTGCCGCAAAAAAAAACAGCCGCCCGTTTCAATGAACAGGCGGCCGGATTAATATTGCTCCCCAATGATTACGCGAATATTACTTCCTCATTTCATAAAGCAGCTTTTCGAGCGCTTTTTTTTCTATCCTTGAAACATATGAACGTGATATGCCCATTATTTCGGCTATTTCATTCTGGGTCTTTTTTTGGGTATTGTTAAGCCCGTAATGCCATCGGAGAATATCCGTTTCATTTTTGTTCAAAGCCGACTTCATTGCCGCGGCAAGCTTCTGCATTTCTATCTTATCCGATATAAAATCGGCGAAATCCGCGGTATCCGCCGAAAGGATATCGGAAAATGTAAAGCTTTTGCCCTCTTTGTCAACGCCTATGGTATCATCTATCGATACCTCGTTTGTAAGCTTGCGGCGGTTTCGCATCACCATCAAGACCTCGTTTTCAATGCATCTTGCGATATATGACGACAGACGCGGATTTTTCTCGGGTGAAAATGTGTTTATCCCCTTTATAAGACCTATCGTTCCGACAGATATAAGATCGTCCGGATCGCATCCCGACGAGGCGTATTTCTTTGCTATATGCGCTACCAGACGCAAATTGCGCTCTATAAGCACATTTTTTGCATCTGCATCGCCGCCGCGGTAAAGCTCTATATATTTCTTCTCCTCCTCTGCGTCCAGAGGCGGCGGAAACGAGCTTTCACCCGAAACATAGCCCGTAAGCAAAAACACCGAACGCAGAATTTCAAACAACAGCTCCGTCATCTTATCCACTCCTTATTCCCTTGTTGTCGGATATAATAAACATTATATGCACAGCCGCCGAAAAGTTGCAAAAACGGCTTGTAAAAAAATATCAAAAAATCGCGGGACATAAAAAACCCCATAAAAAAGCGTCGTTTCATTTCGTCCGCTTTTTTATGGGATGATATTTTTCGTTATTTTCTCCATATGTGCCTGTATATACTCATATCCGTTTTTATCATGCGGAATAAAGCAGTTTTCACAGCTTTTTATGCCGTTTTCGAGATAGATGTAATTTCCCCCGCACTCTTCTCCCGCCGGATAAAGAGGACAGTAACAGAACATACAGTTAAATTCTTCATCATTCTCCGTTTTGTGACAAGGAAAATATTTACATTCATTGTTTCTGAAAAACCTGTGACTGTTCATATATGACACTCCCCGGTATTCCCGTTTATTTTGCCGCTTTTTTTCTGAGTCTGTAAAACAATACCGCCGACGCGCAAATAACCGCCGCCGAGACCACCTGCGATATTCCCACCGGCTCCGCTATATACAGGATATATTGACTCTGCCGCATACCCTCAAGGAAAAGCCTTCCCGTACCGTACCATATCCCGTAAAAGCATATACCCTCGCCGATATTTTTCTTGTATTTTTTATCAAACACAAGATAAAGCGCAAAGCCGAGCGTATTCCACAGCGACTCATACAGAAACAGCGGATGCACGCCCTCCGAACCGTTTATCGACATTCTCCACAATACACCGGTCGCGCGTCCGTATACCTCCGCATTGAAAAAATTACCCCATCTTCCGATCGCCTGACCTATCATCACGCCGGGCATGACCAAATCCGCGACACGCAGGAATTCAATTCCTTTGCGGCGGCAGTATATGTATACGCTCACCGCTCCGCCGATTATTCCGCCGTATATTGCCAGTCCCCCGTTCCATACCGCAAAAAAGTTGAGTATACTGCCCCTCACGCTGTCAAAGTCAAAAATAACATAATATATTCTCGCTCCGATTATTCCGAATACAAGCGCGCATATCCCGACATCATAAACCGTATCCGGCTTTACGCCCTTTTTTTCGCATACCGACAGTATATACAACAGCGACACAAAAAAACCCACGGCTATTATTATGCCGTACCAGAATACAGGCTTCGGTCCTATATAAAAAGCCGCCCGGTTTATTTCAAACTCCGCTCCGAGCCCCGGAAATGATATATTATTAATCATAAATCACACCTGTCCCGCCATTTTTTTTATAAGCTCATTCCTTGCGTATATTGTCGCGGGGTGCTGACAACGGCGTTTTTTCACCGAATGAATAATCGTCATGTCAAATCCCATAAGCATCCCCTCGTCAAGATTTTTAAATGCCGCCTCGCGAATTTTTTCCACACCGTCAAAGCTCCTGCCCGGCTCCGTCATATCGGAAATATATATTATCTTCTCAAAAACCGTCATATTTTCTCCTCCCACGGTATGACGGCGTATGCTTTCGAGTATCTCTTCGTCATCGATATTAAACTCACGGCGGACAATTTCGGCTCCGAGAGGCGCGTGTATAAGACCGGTCGAGGTGCGGGAAATTTCATCAAGCTCAATCCCGTACTCCTCGCACATCTCCAACATACGCTCATGCGAAAAATTCTTTCCCGCGTCATGAAGCAGCCCCGCAAGATATGCCCTGTCCCTATCCTCTCCGTTAAGCTCGGCAAGACGCGCCGCGGTTTGGGCGGTTCCGATGCTGTGCTCAAACCTTTTCGGAGTAAGCATTTCCCTCAGCTTTTTTTTATATTCCTCGTTGTCCCTCATACAAGCCTTTCTCCTTTATATAATCAATTACCGGACCGGGAACGATATTCTCCACCGATTTCCCGGCGGCTATGCGCTTTCTTATCTCAGAGGATGATATTTCCGGTATCGGTATATCTATACGCCTTATTTGGGCGGAATATTTCACCTCAAGCTCCCGCCGCTTTTTTTCGGAACCGGCAAATCCCTTTCTGTCAAATATAAGAACGGTGCACAGCCGGAATATTTTTTCGCATTTATACCATTTATCCATATAATTAAGCGAATCGCTTCCGACAATAAAATAAAAATCGGAGCCGGGATATTCCTCTTTAAGGTATTCAAGCGTTTCGACGGTATATGACCGGCTCTGTTTTTTTACCTCAAAATCGCTTACCTCAAAATATCGATTATCCGCAACGGCTCTTTTTACCATTTCAAGCCGTTCCTCCGGTTCCGCTCCCTCAGCCTTTTTATGCGGCGTGTTTCCGCCCGTCATAAATATTACTTTGTCAAGGCAAAACTCTTCACGCGCGAAAAAGGCAATAAGCAGATGCGCGTTATGAATAGGATTGAACGTTCCTCCCATTATGCCTATCTTCACAAAAATCTTCCTTTCGGATTTTCACTTCCGTATATCTATTTTCGGGGAAGCTCTATCTTTCTGTTTTGAGGTTTGGGCGCCTTTCTGTAAAGTACAAATTTTGAGCCTATCGACTGCACAGGCTCCGCACCGAGTCTTGACGCAAGCTCGCCGCACGTTTCTTTGGTATCAAGGTATGCCGTTTCGAGCACCGTTACCTTTATAAGCTCTCTTGCATTAAGCGCGTCGCTGAGCTGATGTATAAGATTATCGCTTATTCCGTCCTTGCCTATCTGATAAAGCGGCTTTACCGAATTTGCCAATCCTCTCAAATACGCCCTTTGTTTGCTCGTTATCATAAATTTTTTCCTCTCCGTCTCAATATACAAATTCAAATTCCAGATCGCCCATGCGAACCAAATCGCCCTCATTTATGCCTGCCTTTTCAAGCGCGTCTATAACGCCCTTTTTGCGCAGAGCCATCTGAAAATACCGGAGCGATTCCTCATCCGAGAAATTCACGCTTCCGCCGACCGCCTCGATCCAGCTTCCCGACAAAACATAAACTCCGTCCTCTTTATCTATCTCAAAGCCTTTTCCCCCGTCAACAACGATCTCATCCGTGATCTCCATTTCCGGCTCGTAAACCTTTATCGGCGGAAGCTTCGAAAGCTCACTGAAGGTATGCTTTATCAGCTCGTCAACACCGCTGCCCGTCGCCGCCGAAATTTCAAAAATTTTATATCCTCTCTTTGTCATTTCGGTCTTGAATTTCTCATACATCCCGGGGTCTTGAATTATATCCGCTTTGTTTGCGGCTATGATCTGCGGTCTTTTATCCGGTTCGAGATTGTATTTGTAAAGCTCCGAATTTACCGTGTCAAAATCCTTAATCGGATCTCTTCCCTCAATTCCGGAAACATCGACTATATGGATAATAAGTCTTGTTCTCTCTATATGCCGGAGAAAATCATATCCGAGTCCCACGCCCTCGCTTGCTCCCTCGATAATTCCGGGAATATCGGCAAGAACAAAGCTCATGCCCTCGCCCAAGCTGCATACGCCCAAATTCGGTACAAGTGTTGTGAAATGATAATCCGCGATTTTCGGGTTTGCCTGCGTTGTGCGCGCAAGAAGCGTTGATTTTCCGACATTCGGAAATCCGACCAATCCCACATCGGCAAGCAGCTTAAGCTCGAGGATTACCTCTCTTTCTCCGCCCTTCTGCCCGTTCTTCGCAAAATTGGGCGCCTGACGGGTCGCCGTCGCAAAATGCGCGTTTCCCCAGCCGCCGTTTCCTCCGTAAGCCGCGACCTTTTCACTGTCCGGTCCCGACAGATCGGCGATTATCATTCCCGTTGCAGCATCGCGCACTATCGTTCCCTGAGGAACGCTTATATAAAGATCCTCGGCCTTTTTTCCGTTGCATCTTTTTCCGCTGCCGTCGCCGCCGCGCTCCGCCGTATATTTCCGTTTATACCTAAAATCCATAAGCGTGAACAATCCGGGCTCCGCCTTAAAAATTATACTTCCGCCCTTTCCTCCGTCGCCGCCGTCGGGTCCCCCCGCGGCAACATATTTTTCACGGTGGAATGATATCGCCCCGTTTCCCCCGTTTCCGGCTTTGATGTATATTTTGGCTTTATCAACAAACATATGTTTTTCCTTTCTGAAAAAATACCGGTCATGCAAGCTTGTTTAATTTACTGCGGAGCTTCATAAGTATTTTGGAATGTATCTGTGACACTCTCGATTCGGACACGCCTATGACAAGTCCTATTTCCTTAAGCGTCAAACCGTCGTTATAATAAAGATTTACCACAAGCTTTTCCTTTTCGGGAAGATTTTCTATTTCCTCCGCCAGCCACTGCTGCAAAAAATGATTTTCCGCCGCCTGCTCGGGATTGTACCTTTCCGACATTTCCGGTCCTATCTCCATATTATCCGCGATAACCGCGTCAAAGCTGACAATATTCGATAAATGCGACTGTCCGAAAAGCTTTCTCAGCTTGCTCACCGTTATTCCGAGTCTTTCCGCGACCTCACTGTCCTCGGGCGAACGGTCAAGCTCATTTTCAAGCTCGGCGTATACGCTTTCGATATATTTTATTTTCCTGCGCACGCTTGTCGGCAGTATATCCTGTCTGCGTATTTCATCTATTATATAGCCGCGTATTCTTATGGATGCGTATGTTTCAAACTTTATTCCCCTTCCGGGATCGTATTTTTCTATTGCATATATAAGTCCTATCATTCCGTAGGCGAGCAAATCTTCTCTGTCTATATAAGCGTTGTAACAGCTGACAAGACGATTTACCACGATTTTTACAAATGACTCATAATGCATGACGAGATTATTTCTGTTTTCCACGCTCGGCTCTCTGTTATAAGCCTCCCATAGCAATTTCTCATCCGGTATCATCCATACGCACCTCCTTTGCACCGTGATAACAGACCGCCGGCTGCTTTTATTATTTCAGGGACCCCGCATATAAGATCAATTCATAAAACGTTTGAAGAAAGATCGTATACCGCCGCTGTTATCCTCCTGTGTTTTTCCCGTAAGATATTTTGCCGCTATTCCGGACATATTCTTTGACGCCGGTGTTTCGGGATAAAGCAGTGTAAAGGGCTTTTGCGATTTTACGGACTTCACGACATTCGGATCCTCAAGAATATATCCCAACGCCTCTATATCCGTTTTGAGATAATTCTTTGTCACCTTTACAAAATTTTCAATAATACGTTTTGCCTCCTTGACGGTTTCCGCTTTATTTATGACCAGTCTCAGCTGAGGCCGCCTTTTTGTTTCGATCACGGTTTTTAACAACGCATACGCGTCAACGATCGCAGGCGGCTCTGTAGTGGTAACAAGAACCACTTCATCGCTCGCTGTTATTATCTGCACATTGTTATCGTTTATTCCGGCGCCCGTATCGAAAATTATCACATCAACGAAGTTCTCTATGTAGCCGAGTTCGGTAAAAAAATAATCTATATCGTTTCTGTCAAGATTTATCAAATCATACACTCCGGAACCGCCCGATATGAATTTTATACCCTGCGGTCCTTCATTTATTATTTCATACAAGTGCTTTTTCTTGGCGATAACGTGCGACAGATCGAATTTTGGCGATATGCCGAGGATAACATCCACATTTGAAAGACCGAAATCCGCGTCTATTATAAGCACACGCTTTCCGTTTTTTGCAAGCTCCAGCGCAAAATTGACCGTGAAATTACTCTTTCCCACGCCGCCCTTTCCGCTTGTAACGCAGACGGTCCTCGGCGCCGGACCCTTTTTTGAATTTTCCCCGGGTTTTTCCGCGCCTCTTTTTTTATCTATATACTCTTTGAGCATCTGTGCCTGATCCGGCATAATACAGTCATTCCTTTCCTGCATCGTTCATTAAAGAACCGAGAATTTCCCCGCTGTCGAAAACCTTTATATCTTCGGTAAGCACCTGTCCGTAGGTCAAATATGAAAACGGCTTATCCGTAAGCGAGCGTATATTAAAGATTATTCCCGACGATACCGCCTCGTCCGTTTTTGTTATGATAATGCGGTAATCCTTTACATAGCTGTATCCCGCAAGGGTTTTAACGCAGCTCTTGTAATTCGCATTCGCGCTTATTACCAGATATATTTCATCCGGGGATGTTTTTGATATGATCTCTTTTACCTGAAGCTTATATTCCTCCTCATCGGGGCTCTTTCCGGTATCTATGAATATCACATCGCAGTCCGCGAACTTATCCATACACTCATCGATCTCATCATTTGAATATATTACAGAAAACGGCACCTCAAGTATATCGGTATATACCTTGAGCTGCTCGGTGGATGCTATTTTATAAATATCGGTGGTTATGACCGCCGCTTTTTTATGCCTGTTTACCACAATATCCGTGGCGATCTTTGAAAGAGTTGTTGTTTTGC
>JAFLUR010000369.1 GCA_022508725.1 Oscillospiraceae bacterium | reverse complement strand
CAGAATTTCACAGCTTGAGCAAGCAGAAAAATTCAAGAGTCAGTTGGAGCATCAACAGCACCGCGGCGAAAAAACAGTGCGCGAAATCGTACCATGTCTTTCCGATAATCCGAAAGTCGGTTTACATACCGTAATTTGTATCGGTAAACGATATTTTTAAAACTTCCGTCATCTAAAAATTTCGGACTCCGGAAAATTTGCTCTTTCCGGAGTCATTGTTCCGTATAAAAATATCAAAACCAATCCTTATAAACAGGCTGATACCCGCGCGATATTATCATATCCGCCATTTCCTCTATTCCTCTTTCGTCCGAAACATCAAACTGCGCCTCTGTTTTTTCCTCGCCCGAATGTCCTCCCACCTCGGTTTTCGCTCCCGCCGATATTTTCGTCACGCCGAGTCCTATTATATTGTTTCTGAATTCCGGATTTTCACGCGTTGATATCGTAATACCGAGACGCGGTATAAATACGCGCGACGCAGTCATGATCTGAACAAGGTCCGCGTCCGTGACAATGCTTGCGGGCACAAATTCATCCCCCACATGAGGGCGTATTCTCGGCAGAGATACCGCAACATCGACAGCCGGATATTTGTCCCGGATATATTTCGCATGAAGCGCCGTAAAAAAGCTTTCCTTTCGCCAATCATCGAGTCCCAGCAATGCCCCCACATTTACCACGTTCATACCCGCTTGTGCGGCACGTTCCGGAGTGTCCAATCTGTACCGATAATCCTTTTTTATTCCTGCAAGATGCAGCTTTTCATAAAGCTCCGGATTGTACGTTTCCTGAAACATCGTAAATCCGTCAACCCCTGCTTCAATGAGCAACTTGTAATCCTCGACCTCCAGCGAATATACCTCTACCGATATCGAAGCTGCATATTTCTTTAAAATCCTCGCACATTCCGCAATATATCCGGCAGGCGTTGCTTTCGGGGATTCTCCGGTAAGTATTATAATATGAGAAAAGCCCATATCCGCAATAGCCTTTCCCTCCGCCTCCACCTCATCAAAATTCAGCTTGCACCGCTTTATGTCGTTCTGCCTGTTAAATCCGCAGTAAACACATTGACTTTCGCATATATTCGACAGATAAAGCGGCGTGAATAATGTTACCGTCCTGCCGAAATTTTGTATGGTGATTTTGTGTGCCTTTTGAGCGATCTCCTCCAAACGATTGCCCGCCGCGGGAGATAACAGCGTCAGAAAATCACGCTCCGTAAGGCGTTCCTTTCCCAATGCCCTCAAAACATCCGAATCGGTCACCGAATTGAAAAATCCGTCAAAATCAAAATCCTTATACTCGGAATATTTATCGTAAAAACTCATTTTTATACGCCTCTGTTTCAAATTTCAAAATCATCTGAGAAATCCCGTAAGCGGAGACGATGCCTCCGCATATTCGCTTACCGCGCCCGTTCCGGACAGATAGGCAAGCCGTCCCGCCTCGACCGCCGCTTTAAACGCTTTCGCCATCATAACGGGATCGCCCGCAGTCGCAAGCGCCGTATTGACCAATACCGCCCCCGCTCCGAGCTCCATAGCCTCAGCCGCCTCCGACGGCTTGCCTATGCCCGCATCAACTACAATCGGCAAATCTATCTCATCTATCAATATTTTTACGAGTTCTCTTGTTTTAAGTCCTTTGTTAGTTCCTATAGGCGCACCCAACGGCATTATCGCCGCCGCTCCCGCGTCACGCATACGCCTTGCCGCCATAAGATCGGGACACATATACGGCAGTACCGCAAAATCCTCCTTTGCAAGTATCTCAACCGCTTTCAATGTTTCCGCGTTATCCGGCAGAAGATATTTGTTGTCGGAAATAACCTCTATTTTCACCCAATTTCCGCATCCCGCCGCTTTTGCAAGTCTTGCTATCCTCACAGCCTCCTCCGCATTTCTTGCACCGGATGTATTCGGCATAAGAGTATAATCGGAAGAGATATAATTCAACATATTGTGTTCCGGGTTTTCAAAATCCATTCTTCTGAGCGCCACCGTAACGACATCCGCTCCCGATTCTTTTAAAACATCGGGAATGATCGCATCGCTTGAAAATTTTCCCGTTCCCACAAAAAGACGGCTTCTTAATTCCTTGCCGCCTATAATCAGCTTATCGTTTTTATTATCCATAATAAAACTCCTTACATAACAAATATAATCGTAAATCCTATTTAATCCGCCGTTCCGCGGAATACCGCAAATTACCGTATTCGTGATTTCTCCTCATACACGGTATAAAATTGTTCATATATCCTCCCGCGCATATTTTCGGACAGTTCGCAGTACTTTTTATCCGATAAATCCCTTAGAGCCTGTTTAGTATTCCTCCAATCGTTAGATTTTTGAGTGGATTTTTCTGC
>JAFLUR010000368.1 GCA_022508725.1 Oscillospiraceae bacterium | reverse complement strand
TAGCGGGAAATAATCAAAAAACAATAAAAGAGTGCTATAATACCGGCGATGTTTCGGGCTCCTACGATACCGGCGGCATCGTAGGAATGAACGACAGAGATACATCTGACTGCTATAATGTCGGCTCTGTGAACGGCTCTTCCCGGGTTGGCGGCATTGTGGGGAATAACGGATCCAGTATCTGTACTTTAACGAACTGTTATAACATAGGTTTTGTGGATGGCACTTCCAATGTCGGCAGTATTGTGGGATCAAACTATAACGTTGTAAGTAACTGTTATTATATGTCAGACAAAAATATCGGCGGTATAGACGGCATGGATTCCTACAGTCAGGCGGAGGTGAAAACCAAAGAGGATTTTGCACGTCAGAGAACATTTGAAAATTGGAAATTTTATGTAATATGGCAAATGGACGATTTTTTAGGCAGACCGATTCTTATATCTTCACCTGAGGGTAATGGGAGCAAAGACGCACCGTACCTTATTCCCGATCTTCCGACGCTTGAACGATTCCGCGATTACATAAACGGTACGGGAGATTTTGACGGAAACCCGCATACCGGAATATACCGGTATTTCAAGCTGACTGCGAATATCGATATGTCGGATGAATATAACGAGAGCAACGGCAAATCGTGGACGCCGATAGCAAATCGTACCACTACCTTGGATGGAGATGACGATATTCAATTCCAAGGCGACTTTGACGGGGGAGGTCATGAGATCAGCGGACTGTATATAAACAGATCGACCTATAACGATTACTCCATAGATATCGGTTTATTCGGACGTTTAAGAAACGGCGCAAAAATTCGGAACCTCAAAGTAAGCGGCTGTATTTCGTACACAGGAAATGATGTTTTTGCCTTCATCGGCGGCATAGCGGCAACTGGCACGGGCACAATAGAAAACTGTGTTTCAAACGTTGAAATTTCGAGCACGGGAATAAGCAGTTTATCCGATTATTATGACTATATGTACGAGATCGGCGGTATTGCCGGATCGAGCTTCGAGACAATAAAAAACTGCACCAACATCGGTAATGTTTCGTGCATATACGGTTATGCCGGCGGAATAACGGGAAAGGGAGGCCCCGGCACCGTAATAGAGAGCTGTGATAACAAGGGCGAAATTTTAAGTGAGCTTTATGATTGCGGCGGCATTACCGGAAATAATATGGGCATAATAAAAAACTGTACCAATAACGGAAAAATTTCCGGTCTTTATTATGCAGGCGGCATCGCCGGTCGGACCAAAACCGAATGGAGTAAAACAGGCTATATAGAAAATTGTTATAACAGCGCCGATATTACAGGTAATTCGGCAAGCAGTTACTATGTAGGCGGTATAGTGGGAGATAATCAAATTCCCGTAAGAAACTGTTATAACACCGGAGATGTTTCCGGGCGTAATTTTGTAGGAGGTATCACGGGACGTAATGACGAAAATGTGACAACCTGCTATAACATAGGCAAAATATCGGGGCAGAGTAATATCGGCGGCGTTGCGGGAAATAATAATACAAACGGCAAGACAGCAAGCTGCTATTACCTTTACAACTACTCTTACGGTGGTATAAACGGTACGGATTCTGCCGGTAAGGCGGAAAGGAAATACCTAACGGATTTTGAGTCCGGTGCGGTCACATGGCTTTTGCAGAGCAGGCAGAGCGATAAGGATACGCAGGTATGGGGACAGCGGCTGAAGCCCGAGGACGAAAAAAAGGCGGATGATCATCCGCTTTTGACGAGCGAAGCGCCGAGCCGGGTATACAAGATTACGTTTTATACGGACAAAAACCAATATTATACCGATATGTATTCAAATTCCGACGGTATAGCCGAGCTGCCTCAAGTCCCGACAGGTGAAGAGTGGGAATGGTTTACGGAGGACGGCGAGGAATTTTATGCGAACAAGCCTATTACCGAAGATACGATTGTTGTGGCAAAATCACAGAAACCGATACAACTGCAATACGGTGAAAAAGACGGTGAAAAAATAATCGAAATACCGTACGGTGAGGGCGCGGAGAAGAAATTAGACGAATATATCGAATATGAGAACGGGACTTCCGCAGAAGATAATTTTGAATATGAAATCACGGACGGAAACGCTGAGCTTGACGCGAAGATAATCGGCGGGAACAACAATATTCCGAATATTCTTAAAATCCCGGAGGAAGCCCAAACGGGTGAATATATACTTAAAATAACGGCAACGGAAATTTCCGAGAAATATGCGGATACGGAAGCGATCGCCGCGTTAAGCTACGGCACAGAGCCGGTGCGGTTTACCGTTAAGGTTATAATCACAGAGCCGTCAATTGAGCCGACAGTCGAGCCGACGACAGAGCCAACCGTTGAGCCGACAGTCGAGCCGA
>JAFLUR010000367.1 GCA_022508725.1 Oscillospiraceae bacterium | reverse complement strand
TAATTTTCTTTTAAATATTCGCCTGCCGATACCAAAAATCCCGACGTTCCGCAGGCAGGGTCGCAGATTACCGAATCGGGATTCGGTTTCATCATTGCAACCATCATTTTTATAATATGCCTCGGCGTTCTGAACTGACCGTTAAGCCCCGACTGCGCTATCTTGTTCAAAAGATATTCGTACACATCACCGCGCACATCGGTATCATCGGAGTTTTTCATAAGCTCATAAATTCCGTCAAGAGATGTTACGACCTTATCAAGCACAAGCGGCGTGGGCAGCTTGAAAATGGCGTCATCCATATATTTTGAATACGCGCTGTCCTTATCCGAGTGCAGATTTTTTATAAACGGAAACACCCATTCCTGCACAACGGAATACATCTGTCCGGCTGAAAAATCACGGAATACAGACCATTTGAGACGATTGCCGTCAATCGTCCTGTCACCGATACTAACCTCGCCGGCAAAAATACTTTTATGCGATAGTCCCAGCATTGCGCTTTCTTTTGCGCGGAGATTGTCCGTATCGTCAAGGTCGTGTATAAACATGAGATATGTAATCTGCTCAATCACATCAAGCGGATTTACAAGTCCGCCTGATGCAAATATATCCCAAAGTCCGTCTATTTTGTTTTTAAGTTCGCCTGTAATCATAATTCTTCCTCCCTGTTCCAAATGTACGACGTGTATCTTCCGCCGCCTATTTTTATAATTTTATTCGTTTTGAGTAAATCCGATAACGCCCTTTGTACGGTGGTTTCGCTTATATCAGGACATTTTTTCAGAATATCCTGTTTTGTTACTTTTCCAAGCGTATCTTCAATGATTTTTGCAACTCTTTCGGGCTTGGAAAGATTACTTTCCGTCATAAGCTGTATGCGTGAATCGAATTCTCTGTATGCCGCGAGAATAACCGAAAGCATATACTTTACAAACGGCGCGTAATCGTTATTATTTTCATGCCAGCCGTCGGAGCTTTTCTGCAAAGCGTCATAATACGTTTCCTTTGTTGTTTCAATCAATTTTTCGATGCTGATATATTTTCCGACAGTATAACCGCTGCGATACAGAAGCAAAAGCGTAAGAAGTCTGCTCATTCGTCCGTTTCCGTCATTAAACGGATGTATACATAAAAAATCAAGTATAAACATAGGAATGGCGAGCAAAGTATCTATAGCTTCCGATGCTGTTGCTTCATTAAATTCCGAACATAATTTATCCATACTTTCGGGAACTTCCCATGCCTCAACAGGATTAAAACGTATAAATTTATTGCCATCGGCGTCTTCCTCGGTTATAACGTTATCAACATTTTTATACTGCCCTCCGTAGGTTACAGTGTTAAATCTATATAAATCTCTGTGAAGCTGTAAAATTATATTGGGTTTAAGCGGTATTACGTCATGATCTGTGTGGATAGTGTTAAGCACATCTCTGTAACCTGCAATTTCCTCCTCATTTCTATTTTGAGGATTGGTTTTAGATAAAGCAAGTTTTTTGATTCTTTCATCGGATGTGTATATACCTTCGATTTTATTTGAAGCTTCGGTACTCTGTATTTTTGCCGTTTCGACAAGATGCGTGAGTGTATCTGAATTTGATTCGGCAAACATCTTTCCCTTATACTCATGAATCTGCGTAAGCATAGACACAATTTCGGGCGTTAAAAGCCTCTCCCATCTGTTTTTATAATTATATACCTTCATAATACTACCTCTCAATTCAGTCATTTTTTGTATTATGACTAAATTATATTATACTATGCAATCTAAAATTTGTCAATACAATTTAGTCATTTTATTGATTTTGACCTGATTAAATTTGAAGAATAATTTTCCCTTAAATTTTGCGAAAATTTACACGAAAGTATTGACTATTTCGGGAATAGATACAAGTTATCACAAGCAAAATTTCATTATGCATAACACTGTAATTATTTCTACGACCGTACAAATATTGAATTAAATAAATAGATAGGACGAGCCGATATGTTTGATATCAGGCTCGTCCATTGGGAATTTGAATATATTATCGATTAAATATTATAATAATGATTTTTATTTATTATAAATAATTCCTCGACTGTTACGTTAAACAATTTTGCCATTTTCAAAGCAAGCGATAGTTTGGGAAATGAGACTCCGGCTTCAATTTTGTAATAACCATTCTTCGAAATTTTCAATATTTCTGCTATCTCATCCAATAATAGCCCTGATTCTTTACGAAGCATTGCCAATTTCGTTTTTGGTACATGTTCACTTTGTAAAAGCATATTTTCAAATAATACCATCTCATCATAAGATGTAAATTTTAATGCACCTACCCGCTCTATACACCTTTTTTCAATTTTCACCATCGGATCATCAGACATCAAAGTTTTAA
>JAFLUR010000366.1 GCA_022508725.1 Oscillospiraceae bacterium | reverse complement strand
GCAGGAAAAAACAATGATTAAAATTTGAAATTCATGCAAAAAAATAATGCAATACGGCTCCGAATCCGGTATAATGCAATCAGCCGAAAAACACAACCAAAAGGGGTCGGAAGCGGTTGGGGGCATATACAAGTGATTACCGTACATACTCCACGAAAAAAATTTATCCGTACGGTAATATCGATATAGACAAATATATGCTTTATATGGTATAATGGATAAAAAGGATAAGCTGCGGAATAAATAAGTTTATCCGGAAAAGAATAAATCAAATGCAGAAAGTAAAGATACTTATGCAAAAGAAAAACAAGAACATCAAGAGGGTCATAATACCGACTTTAGCCGCTTTAACGGCAGCATTTCAAAGCGGAGCGGTTATAACGGCGGACGTAAAGCAATTTACCGACTATACAGCAGATACCGGGTATGGAAAATTACAAGGGCATTGGGGAGAGAGCGGAATACAAACACTCCTGAGTAAGGGCGGTATAAAAGGAATACGGTGAAAGGGCTTGAAAAATATGTTTTGAAAGAAGGTATCGTATATGCGTATGCGGAATTTTTACAGGATCGCGGCGGGAGCGGCTGTCGTATTATCGGCTGTTTCGTTAATTCCGTTTCTTATAATTTCGTTATATAATTTTCCCGTATCGGATGATTTCGGATATGGCGCGCCTGTATATTACTCTTTAAAATCCGGAACTGGTATTTGGGGAGTATTCGGCGCGATAGCGGAAAACCTGCGGTACACATATCGGAACTGGCAGGGCACATTCAGCTCTGTTATTTTATTTTCCGTTCAGCCGGCTTCATTTGCGGACGGTCTTTATGTTATCACGCCGTTTGTAATGCTTGCCGCAATAATATCTCCGATATTTACGGCTTTGGGCGCAATACGCGTGTCGGACCGGGCAGGACGGCTGTTTATCGGCGCTATGATCGCGTTTATCTCTGTACAGTATCTGCCTTCGATTGCGGACGGAATTTTCTGGTGGAACGGCGCCGTGCATTATATGATTTTTTGGGGAGCATCGGTTATTGTCACGATATTGCAGATCAGACTGTCATATACCGGGCGGAACGGTCCCGCATTTTGCGCCGGATCAATCTTGGGCTGTCTGCTTGCCTTCTTTGTCGGGGGAGGCAATTATTCATGCGCTCTGGCGTTTGCTGCAGTGTCATTTATTATAACGGTATTCGCGGCGGCGACGAAGCAAAAGCGTCATATAATTATTGCGAATATACTGATGACGGTGTTTGCGGCAGGCGGACTGATTATCAGTATGGCGGCGCCCGGCAATGCCGTGCGTCAAGCCGAATTTGAGCAGCCGGGTGCGATTTCGGCGATTATAATGTCGTTACGGCAGGCGTTTTCGGCGGTTTGCGGCTTTACGGATATTAAGGTTATCGGCGCCGTTCTGCTATGTGCTCCGGTATTTGTTCGTTCGGTTCGTGAGACGGGATTTAAATTCAGATACCCGCTGATAGTATTACTGATCTCGTTTTTTGTGTTTGCTGCAATGTACGTCCCGCCCATTTATGCTATGGGGACCGCTGACGCTCTGCGGATGAAAAATATGTTTTGGCTGGCATACCTGTTTTTCATGTTCGGCAGCATATTCTATATTGCCGGATGGATCTCCGTAAAAGCGGACATGGCGAATACACGCCGAATGACATATATATTAAACGCAGTCTGCATTGTCGGAGCGGTTTTGTTTTTCGCGTCGGCAGCCGGTCGGATAACATCGTCCAACGCATATCTGTCCTATTCCGATCTGCGCGGCGGCGCGGCAGGGAGATATTCGCAGGTCAGGAAAGAGCGGGAAAAAATATATGAGGATAAATCTGTCCCGTTTCCGCGCTTTTCTCCCGTAACCGAATTTCCGGGCAGCTTTCATGATCCCGGACCTTCTCAGTTTTTAACATGGACACCCGATGTCATTCTGGACGGAACGCCTGTCAGGCTTTTATGCTATCATGCCTGCGGCGGAGAAGTGACATATGTGGGGTTGCAATCGGCATTGGATATGTTTGAGCGAAAGGGTGAAGCCGAGTTGTCGGATTTTTCAAGAACTTTCCGTATCGGCAGAGAAGAATGTGTTCCGCTTCGCGAATTGACCGATATGCTCGGGTTTGAGATTGATTATGATCTTCATTATGATACTCTGACCATTAAAACCCGATAACAGAGCGAAATACAGAAACAGAAAGAGAGCTGCCGGAGATGAGCGTTTTAAAGCGCGCACTGCGGCAGCCGTGTTTTTTAGAGCCTGTTCAGTATCTGAGATCATCGGATTTTTGAGCGGATTTTTCTGCCGGCAAAGTGCAAAATTCGCAGGAATACTTTGTGTATTTCAAGAATTTTGTGCAAAGCCGGCGGGAAAAGATGCCA
>JAFLUR010000365.1 GCA_022508725.1 Oscillospiraceae bacterium | reverse complement strand
GACCTCGCCGTCAACCAACTTGAAATCCTTCAAATGGAGCAGCTTTGTTTTATCGCCCAAAAGCTCAAAATGAGTATTGATAATCTCATCCTGCTGTTCATAATTTGCTGTATTTATATAGTTGACGGGATCGAATATAATTCTGACATTCGGAGAATTGAGATCGTCTGCCAATCTCTTCATTTTTGACGGGGTATTTATAACATGGAAATGAACGCCTTCAATGCCCACATTTACACCGATATCCTCTGCGGCGGAAACAAGCTTTTTCATATTTTTAAGCAAATATTGATATGCTTCTTCCGAATTGTTTATTTCATCATCATCACTGAAACGGCAGGTTTCCAGACCGACCATTTCCGCGCCTATATACTTCGCATAATGTAAATTTTCCATGAAATAATCAAGGCTTTCATTAAGGCTTTCCTCGTTTGCATCGGACGGATTTATATAGCACCCGAGAATAGGCACACGAATACCGTTTTCTCTCAATTTATCACCGATCGATTTAGCATATTCCGGTGTAAAACTGCCTTTTTTAAAACCTGCCAATGATCTCATAAGCACAAGCTGAACACCGCCGACGCCGTACTCTTTGCATTTTGCGACCAAAGCGTCAAGCGTGTTTGTATCAAAGTCATGCCCTCTCATTCCAATATACATTTTACTTCTCCTATTACTTCAAATTCTTTGTTTCAATAAAATCCATATCGTCAAATTCCTGATTTTCACCGCACATTGCCCAAATGAACGAGTAATTCTTTGTGCCTACGCCTGTATGGATCGACCAACTCGGTGAAATTACAGCCTCTTCATTGTGCATAATGATATGTCTTGTTTCATCCGGCTCACCCATCATATGGAATACCGCATCATTCTCTCCCATATCAAGATACATATAAACTTCCATACGTCTGTCATGCGTATGACAAGGCATAGTATTCCAGTTTGAACCGACATCAAGCATTGTAAGACCCATTGCAAGCTGACAGCTCTGCATAACCTCCGGATGAATATACTGATTGATCACTCTTTTGTTGCAATCCTCAACACTGCCGCACGGAACCTTCTTTGCCTTTGTAATATCGATCTTAACCGTGGGATACTCTTTATGTGCGGGGCATGACGACACATAGAATTTAGGCGGGTTGGCGGGATCGACACACTTGAAAACAATATCCTTGTTGCCTCTGCCTATATAGATACCGTCACGGGGATTCATCTCATAATCCGTACCGTCAACCGTAATAATACCCTTTCCGCCTACGTTGATACATCCCATTTCACGTCTTTGCAGGAAATAATCGGCAGCAAGCTCCTTGCCCGCTTCCAATACAAGCTCTTTATTCACAGGCATAAATCCGGCTGTGATAATACGATCGATATGGCTGTATACCATTTTCACGTTATCCGCGGTAAAAAGACCGCTGATATGAAATTCCTCTCTCAATCTTTCCGTTGTGTAATGTTTTACATCCTTTGGATTTGATGCACACCTTAAATCCATGTTAAATTCCTCCCGAAACAAATATTATTTTGATACTTATATTTTACCATAAACCGAGTACAAAATCAAGACCTTTTATCTTTATGACCGGAAGTTTTTGCATAAAATCCAATATCGCAATTGAAATCAAGAATACCTAATAATAAACCGATATAATAAATACAGACGATCTAAAGAAGGTAAGCCGATGATACCGGAGGGAATGAAGAAAATGCCGGCAGCGGTCAGCTTATGGCATGGATCAATTCGCCCTCGGGCAGAATATGCGGTTGGGGTATTCCGCTTGCGGAAGCCTACGGCGTAAGGCTGCCGGCAGATTACAACGGCAAAATTTCCGGCGGTATGAGGATAACGGATGTTCCGGAGGGCGAATATATCGTTTTTGAACACGGACCGTTTGATTTTGAAACGGAAAGCCGGAGTACGGAAAATAAAATCGAAACCGCCATGAGAGAGTTTGATTATAAAAAAGCGGATATATATCGGATTTAACTCCGGAAAGAGTTTTTTATTTTTATCACGACCCCGATCGTTTTTTCAAATATGTAAGACCTGTACGCAAGAAATAAAAGCAAAACACCGCCTTACCGTATATTACTGCGGCAGGGCGGCATCTTCTTTGAACATTCGTATTATTCACCCGGCATACTGTCCGAATATCCGACAATTTTCCAGGTGTTATCCTTTTGTTTTGCCAACAATACTTCAATTGTTTCACTTGTTGTCTGCATATTTGAAAACATATTATCGATGGATTTTATCATATACGCGTCAATTTCATCTGAAAATGTCTCAAATATATCTTTCGTAACTTCTTCCAAGTCTGCGTCTTTATATTTTTGAATAAACTCGGATTGTGACATGTTCTTCTTTTTCATAAATGCTTCCGCCATGTCATCGGGATCGCT
>JAFLUR010000364.1 GCA_022508725.1 Oscillospiraceae bacterium | reverse complement strand
AAAATTTATACGGAGGGATTTTAAAAATGATACGAAAAGGATTTAAAATGAAGCTTTACGAGGGAATGGCGGCGGAATACGAAAAGCGCCATAATGAGCTTTGGCCGGAAATGAAGGATATGATTCACGAGCACGGCGGAAAAAATTACTCTATCTTCCTTGATAAGGAAACAAACGTGCTTTACGGATATATTGAGATCGAGGACGAGGCAAAATGGGCGGCGGGCGCCGATACCGCAATAAACAGGAAATGGTGGGATTTCATGGCTGATATTATGGAAACAAATCCCGATAACAGCCCCGTTTCGATCGACCTTGCCCCCGTTTTCCATCTTGATTGAGAGTATCGGATAAAAGATTGACCGAAATCCCGCCGGACCGAAAAACAGCCGGTCCGGAAATTCCCGGAAAAGGAGGTGTAATATATGCAAATACAGGCTATGCAGACGTCAACAAGCTCGGGCGAAAGACGCGGCGCGGGAGCGATAAGCCGCAGATACCCCAAAAACGAGGTACCCGCGGCAACCGTCAATTCAAACCGCGAAAAAAGGAACAGACAGCCTTCTCAAATCGGCAGATACAACCCGACCCTGCCGAAAATCAGCGACGGCACCGGCAAGGGACGTTATATCGATGTATATGCGTAAAAACCACGGCAGACAGAGGGTCCTCCTCTGTCTGTATTATTTCCGCAGCCCCGCGCTTTGCGCCGAAAAATCGGCGTATATTTTTTCGCAAATTATTTTTCAATCACATTTAAATCGGTTCCTTATTTCAAAAAATTCCGAAAAAACAAAAAAATTTTGATTTTTATATTTACAAGACCGAATTTTTTTTATATAATATATCTTACGGACAATTTTTTTGACCGATATTGTTTGTCCGCGGACGAATTTTAAATCCGTCCGATATTTCAAAAAAAGACAAAAAAACAAAAAAGACAAAAAAGACAAAAAATAAAAACCGACCGCGCATTCCGGCAACAGCCGGTCCGCAAAACGGACGGCGCACGGTCATCCGCATAAATTTCAGGAGGTCTTATTATGGATATAAAAATAACAAAAACCACTTCGCCCAAACAAAAGCCGAACGATGACGAGCTTGTGTTCGGCACGATATTTACGGATCATATGTTTATCATGGATTATACGGAGGGCAGGGGCTGGCACGACCCGAGAATAGTTCCCTACGGACCTGTCACCCTCGATCCGTCGGCCATGGTCCTGCATTACGGGCAGGCTATCTTTGAAGGACTCAAGGCATACCGCAACGGCGACGACATACTGCTGTTCCGTCCGTACAAAAATATGGCAAGAGTAAATATTTCAAACGACCGTCTTTGTATCCCGCCCATCGACGAGAGCTTCGCGGTCGAGGCGGTAAAGGCTCTTGTAAATCTCGAAAGAGACTGGGTCCCGAAAGCGAAAAACACCTCGCTGTATATCCGCCCGTTCATAATCGCAACCGATCCGCATCTGGGCGTGCGTCCGTCCCACACCTACAAATTCATGATAATACTCTCTCCCGTCGGTCCGTATTATCCCGAGGGTCTCGATCCCGTTAAAATATATATAGAAAACAATTATGTCCGCGCCGTTAAAGGCGGCATAGGCTTTGCCAAAACGCCGGGCAACTACGCGGCAAGCATAAAGGCTCAGATGGAGGCAATGGACAAAGGCTTTACTCAGGTTCTGTGGCTTGACGGCGTGGAACGCAAATATATAGAAGAGGTCGGTACGATGAACGTGTTCTTTGTCATAGATGACGAGGTGATTACGCCCGAGCTCAACGGCAGTATCCTTGCCGGCATCACCCGTGATTCGGTCATCGAAATGCTCAAAAGCCGTAATATAAAAGTTTCGGAACGCAGAATCTCCATTGACGAGGTATGCTCCGCAGCGGAAAGCGGACGTCTCAAAGAGGCGTTCGGAACGGGAACCGCGGCTGTAATCTCTCCCATAGGCGAATTTATCTGGAACGATCAAAGCATAATCGTAAACAACGGCGAGATCGGCGAGCTTTCAAATATGCTTTACGATACCATAACGGGTATTCAAAGCGGTATTCTCGAGGATAAATTCAACTGGACCGTTAAAATATGATCCGGACCTCCTTTTCGGAGGCGGCGGATTTTGCGGCAAAAAGCCCCGTATGACCGGCATATACGGGGTTTTGTTGCCCAAACGGCTCAAAAAAACACATCGAATGATTTATACGGCATTATTATGCGAAAAAACAAGCATATGAGAAATTTTATTAAAAATTTCGAAAAAAGTGCTTGACAAAACAATATATGTCTGCTATAATAAATTATGTTGTCGGCGAGAAACGGACGGCAAGCCAAAAACGAAAAAAACGGGCGTATAGCTCAGCTGGGAGAGCATCTGCCTTACAAGCAGAGGGTCATAGGTTCGAGC
>JAFLUR010000363.1 GCA_022508725.1 Oscillospiraceae bacterium | reverse complement strand
AGAGCCTGTTTAGTATCTTCCAATCATCATCTTTTCGGCGTCTTTTCCGGCAAAGCGCAAAATTCTTGAAATACACAAAGTATTCCTGCGAATTTTGCACTTTGCCGGCAGAAAAATCCGCTCAAAAATCCGGCGATCTCAGATACTAAACAGGCTCTTATTCGAAAATCATGATAAAAATATCTCCGGTTTTTGTGTAAAATGATGATACAAAGACGATAAACCGGTAAAAAAATACGGAACGACCGTATTGATCGTTCCGCATTGCACAAAACACAAATTTCGAAATCCGGCAGATGTACTTTCCGGTTATTGAGAAACTTTGTTCTGAAGCTCTCTGATACATTTGGGGCAAACGTTTTTGCCGCCGTGTGTGATAATATCATTCACTTCTCCGCAGAAAAGGCAGGCGGGCTCATATTTTTTCAATATGATTGTGTCACCCTCCACATAAATTTCCAAAGAATCCTTTTCATTGATATTAAAGTTTCTTCTTAATTCGATGGGAAGAACAATTCTTCCGAGTTCATCCACTCTTCTTACGATTCCTGTTGATTTCATGATCGGACACTCCTTTCTGATTTTACCATTTAACCCTGTTTTTACCTATAAAAGCAAGTATAAAAATTTTTTATATCTGCTCTCTGTTGGTTTGCGTTGATAAAAAATACAAACCTTAACAATAGCTATTCTAACATATTATAATATATTTGTCAATACTTTTTCGACAAAAAATAAACATTTTTTCTTTTTTTCCTGTTTTAAGTAATTAGCTGAGGGCGAATACATAAATGTAAATATTAAGAAGATAAAAAGAATATATATCCCGGCGACCCGAAAGCTCATTTTCAAACGGGAGGAATAATTGAGGCAAATTGATATAAAATAAGAAAAATATATTGACAATCCCATAAAAAATATATATAATTATCATATTATAAGAATATATAAAAGTAATTGTTATCTTTTGAAAGTATTTGATTTTTAACGGTTTTGCAAAGGAAAAGAGGAGAAGTTAATGGTTTGCATTTTATTGGCGGCGGGATATGCCACAAGATTGTATCCGCTTACGGAGAATATGCCGAAGGCGCTTTTGCCGCTCGGCAAAAAAACAATACTTGACACGGTGGTGGATAAAATTGAACAGGTAAAGGATATTGAGGATATTTACATCGTTACAAACGATCGTTTTTACGAACATTTTAAAAAATGGGCGGATGATTTTTCCGGTACAAAAAGAGTCGGTGTTTTGAATGACTTTACAACCGATAACAGTAACCGCCTCGGAGCTATAGGCGATCTGCAGTATACTGTCACGCATTATAAGATAGATGACGAAATTCTTGTAATGGCAAGCGACAATATATTTGATTTTTCTCTCAATGATTTTGTGAAATTGTACCGTGAAAAAAATTCGGACACGATATGTGTGAATAGGGTTGATAACACGGAAGAACTCAGAACCATGGGAGTTGCGGAGCTTGACGGTGAATTCAGGGTTGTGGGATTTGAAGAAAAACCGAAAGAACCGAAAACAAACATAGGCGTGTCGCCGTTCTATTTGTATAAAAGGGAAACGGTGCCCATGATAAAGGAATACCTTGATGAGGGCAACAATAAAGACGCTCCGGGCAATTTTATACCGTGGCTTATCAACAAAAAGCCGGTATATGCGTTTATAACGGAAGGTATGCGCATTGACATAGGTACGCCCGACAGCTACAAAGAGGCGCAAAGGCTTTTTGAGTCGCAGTAAGAAATTTTATCGGATCATTATATTTTTAAACCCGGAACAGCATACGGGATATCGCGGCTTGTTCCGGTTTTTTATTGTGTGATTTTCGGTCATCGTGACAGGCGGTTTAAAAAAAGCAATAAATGCAATAAAACGGATATATTTATCAACAGATGCAATGTATTTTTGCTTTTTTATGTGTTATAATCTGATTGTAAGCCGTTAAATCGATGAGGAAAGTGTCGGTACGGTAAAGATCAAATATGTAAAACACACGCATGGCAGTGTTTTAAACTCTCTCTTTAATGTTATGTAAAAAGCAGGAGCGGGGCAAATGTTCCGCCCTGTTTTTTGCCGTTTGCAAATATTGTATGTTATCCGGCAGAAAGCCGCAATATCCGGAAATTATCGAAAAGCAAGGAGAAAAAATATGGAACCGAAAGATTTTATCGTGGTAAGAATTAACGGCGATTACGCTATGGTGAAAGATACAGCCGATCCGGAATGTGAAGAATTTCCGATCGCCATGGCGCTTCTCCCGGACGGAGTCGATGAGGGCAGAAAAATACATTGTGAAATGTTTGAGTATACTCTTATCGATTAGTATAAAAAAACAGTCTGCGTTTTTCAGAGCCTGTTTGGTATTCCTCCGATCGTTGGATTTTTGAGTGGATTTTTCTGCCG
>JAFLUR010000362.1 GCA_022508725.1 Oscillospiraceae bacterium | reverse complement strand
TAAGTACTCTTTCAAGATAATCAACAAAAATTTCACCGGTCGTGCCACCGGAATAGGTGGTATATGCCGTCTCTCATCTTACGGAAGACAAAACAGTGGTATTACGCAGTGTATTTTCGGGCGTTTTATCGACCGCCCTTGTTTTCCCCACAGCACGTCCGTAATGTCTTGTCAATCTATATTTACTCCGCTTTCATCCAAGAATACAAGCTTATTAACATCATATTCTTTAAGGTTATCCAACCACTCATTTCTTTTTTGAACCACATCGGGCGAGGTCACGCTCACCGGCATAAACGGACTTCTTATATCTGTATCCCAATTTGATAACGTGCTGCCTGACCGCTTCATCACTTACCCCAAGTTCGAGAACTTCATTGATTTCTCTGATTGTTATATCGTTATTTTTGTCTATCGGCATTTTGATTTTTTCGTCATCTTCCGGTGTTATTTTTTTCTTTCGTCCACGCTGATGTGTATGTAGTTCTGTGTATTTTTCCTTATCCATGATTCATTTCATTCCATAAATATCTATAAATCTGCAAATAACAGCTGCAACCTCCGCACGCGTAACCGTATCCTTGGGAGCAAAGGTTCCGTCCGGACGCCCGTAAATCAAACCGGCTTGCCGCGCGGCGCTGACAGCCTCAGCCGCCCATGCACTGATATCGGCGTCATCGGTAAAATTCTCCGTTTCAATATTTTTCGGAAACTCCGCACCGCATAGGTTTGCAAAATTCATTGTAATAACCGCTATCTGTTCTCTTGTAACCGGTGAGGACGGCGCAAACATATTATTTCCGATACCTTGTACCAGACCGATTCCCCCCGCCCATGCTGCCGCTTCCGAATACCATTCTTCGTCGTCAACGTCATCAAACTTTACAGGATTGTCACATAAAATCTTCCATTTAGGATTTGTTTCAAAACGCATTAACACCGATACATACATAGCACGCGTCATTTCTGCATCGGGTTCAAATAAAGTGTCCGATGTTCCGTTAAACAGTCCCTTTTCCGTTACATATTCAATGTATTCCTTTGCCCAATGATTATCCGTATCCTCAAAATGAATCGGCTTTTTTTCCGATGACGTATCCGGTTCGGCGGAAACATCGGGCGCAGAACCTATTGCCGGTGATTCCGTCGGCGACAATGTCGGACCGGGAGTTACATCCGCTGCCGGCGATTCTTTCGGCGATGACGTTGCTCCGGCGGAGGAGGATGAACCTCCTCCCCCTCCCCCGCCGCCGCCACCGCTGCTGCCCGGCTTTTTGGTCGGTTTGGGAGTTGTAATATCCGATTCCGAAACATTAACCTTTATACCTGCATACGATACCGGACGCATGGAACGATCTACCAAAATAAGCTCCGCCGTATTGCCGATATTCATTTCCTTATCCGATGAAATAAACGCAATACATATCTCGCCGCTTCCGTCATTCGGTTCGATTGAATCAATATAAATCGTCACCGTATTGTTTTCCTCATTCTGTTTCAGTGTACCGTAAGCCTTACCGTTATATGGGGTAAGCGTATATTTTGAGTCTGCGTTCATATCAAGAGTAAGCTGCACGGAATAAAACATTATTCCCGCCTTATCAATATTAATATAAGCGTTTTTTTTCACTTTATCCGTTATAACCGATATCGTCGGATTATCCTCGGCGTGAACAACCACCGCACCTATCGCTGTAATACCTACAATACACATAAATAAAATAAACCTTGACGCTATATATTTCATACATTTTCACCTCTGTTTAAGTATAATTTCCGGGAGCGATTCATAAGACGGAGAATCGATCCATACGGTATCGCTTGTCAGTCGCTTTTCATCTGCTCTTTCTATCGAGTCTGAGCGGTATATTTCCGCTTTAATCTGCGCCGGCAGCAGACTTTGCGCGGAGCAGTCGCTTATATCGCCTTGAAGATCCGCCTCCCTCTGAACATTAGGCACAAATATGAAGATACCGTCGCTTATATCGCTTACCTCTCCATCCTCGGGAATTTCCGCAAACATAAGAGTATAACCGTCTATTTCGCGCTCCGTAACGGTCTGCTCGGCAGTTTCCGAATCTACCGACATAAATCTGCCCTTTATTTGTATAATATTATAAAGGGGATCGCCTCGATAGCCTCCGGTAACAATCAATGTTCCGGCTTTGATTATATCATCCTCACCGTCGCCGTATACATAGTTCTCGCTCAAAAATCCCGCTGCCGCATCGTTAAACTCAATATTATCTCCGGCGTAGCTTATAAACTCAATGATCGCATCCTCTCCTAATCCTCTTAAAAGCATTTCCTTCGCGTCATACGTCCATATCCTTGTATCGTCCGTTTTCGGCTTATTGAAATACGCGGCGTAATAACCGGAATCCGTAGCTTCGTTTTTGCTGAAATCTCCTTTTTTGGCGAC
>JAFLUR010000361.1 GCA_022508725.1 Oscillospiraceae bacterium | reverse complement strand
TCGATCGGCTGCATTATCATATTGTTATCGGTATGATATGTATAGAGCATATTTGTCGTATCCAGGATCGCATATTCGGCATTCTCGGCGCCGGCGGGTTTAAGAGAATCGAGAATTTTGTTAAGTCCGGACAGGAACGGACCGCCGCCGACAAGTCCGATAGGCTCGCCGTCATCGTTATATACTGCCATTCTGAGATTAAAGATAAGCTGTCCCGATGCGGGGGAAACGAACGCCCCGCCGTTATAAAATCCGTTGGGCGAATCGGACATAGTGGCTCTGTAGGGAATAAGCGCGTCTCCGGTACGAGTAACCATTCCGACGGCTCCGGGAGAGGCATGGGCAAGAACCTTGGTATTCCAATCGCTGATGTATACTCCTTCCCACTCATCCAGGTTGGAGAAATATTTTTCGGTATATGCCTGAGCCGCGGTAATATATTCCGGATTTCCCGGATCGTTCAGAATATTTTTCACCTCATCGGCGGACGCGTATTCTATCATGAATTTTTCGGAATCGGAAACATACAATTCAATTATGTCACCCTGAGAGTTTATAACGGTCATCATATTATCGGTAACCTTTTCCTCAACCACGGAGGCAACTCTGTCGCTGAGTATAAAATACAGTACAGCCCTACAAAGCAGCGTTATGGTACCTAAGCATATAGAAATAATGGTTGACATTTTGAAATTTTTAAGCATTATAAATCCCTTCTTAAATTAAATTATTGCAGCAAACGCCGAAAAACAGACAATATTTCCATATATGTATATAATCGTTACATTTACGGAAATATATCCGGATTTTAGCTGTCCGCTTATTGTCAGTATATCACATATTTTCGGATTTTGCAACAAAAAACAGCATTTTTATATCAAAAAAAATCTATTTATTTTTCAAGGTTCATAAGGATTATTTTATTATGTAATCCCGACGCCCGGGAAGTTTGGGCGTTTCGTCTTAATCTTCAAAGACTCGCCGGGGATTTATCTCAGTTTTTCAAATTCTTTTCCAATAGCTTCTTATGTGTCGTTTCGATTAAAAATGCCCCGAGCGGCGCCGTAATCAAAATTGCCGTAACAGCCGTTGTCAGAACAATGTTACCGCATTCAAGTCCCATTGCAAGCGGTATTCCTCCGATAGCCGCCTGAACGGTCGCTTTCGGCATATAAGCAAGCATACAAAACAGCCGTTCTTTAAACAACAGATTTGTATTCAAAAGGCAAAGGAATACACCGAACATTCTGAATCAAAGCACGATGAATATCGGTATAACGGCGGGAACGGCAGCGTCCGTCAAATAATGAATATCGACTGTTGCTCCGACCAGCACAAACAGGAGTATTTCGGCGCAGACCCACAGCTTATTGAATTTGAGTGACAAGCGTTCAGAAACCTCTCTGCGGTATTTTTGCATGGCAATTCCCATAAACATAATAGCCGTCAATGCTGAAAACGTAATGCTCACCGTGATGACGTCTTCGATTGTAACCAACACAAAAGATACGCAAAGAATAATAATTATTTTTACGGTATCGCGAATATGCACTTTTTCAAAGAATTTCGAAAAGAGGAATCCGAACAAAAAACCTGCCGCAATTCCCAAGCATATCGAAACGGGAATGTTTACAAAGCTGATCGCCGAAATTTTATCCCCCTGTGCCAATCCGGTAAAAACGGTAAAAAGCACAATGACAAATACGTCATCGACCGACGCCCCGGCTAAAATAAGCTGCGGAATACTTTTCTCCGTTCCGTATCCCTCATCTATCAATTTTATCATTTTGGGCACTATCACAGCGGGCGATACCGCACCGACAACCGCACCGATTATCGCAGCGTCAAGTATCGATATGTCAAACAAGAGAGGCGCCGTAAGTACCATTCCGATAATTTCGAAAACCGCGGGGAGAAAGCACATAAGCACCGCAGGACGGCCGACTTTTTTTAAGTCGTTTATATCCAAGGTCAGTCCGGCTCTCGTGAGTATAATAATTAAAGCGATTTTTCTCAGATCTGCCGAAATATTCAATATCGATATGTCTATTAAATTCAATATATGCGGACCGAGAATAATTCCCGTGAATATCATTCCGAGTAAGCTCGGCAATCTCAGTTTTTTGCATACCCAACCCAAAAACATTCCTACAAGCAAAATCAGAGCAATACTCATTAACATATTAAAAACCTCCCAAAACGCAGAAAAGCCGACACTTCCGCGTATAATAAAACAGCAGAAGTCATCAGCTTAATAAAGCGGTTTCAGTGTAAACACTGCGGGAGAACCTCATTCCCGATGTTTACATTATATCATATCTTAAAATATTTGTCAATTTTTTATTATTAAGAGCCTGTTCAGCATATTCCAATCATCATCTTTTTGGCATATTTTCCCGCCGGCTTTGCGCAAAATTCTTGA
>JAFLUR010000360.1 GCA_022508725.1 Oscillospiraceae bacterium | reverse complement strand
TCCGCTGTATGAATGCGGATTCAAGCGGATCGGCTGCATAGGCTGTCCGATGGCGGGTACAGAAATGCGAAAATTTGAGTTTGAAAGGTATCCGACCTATAAAAAAGCATACATTCACGCGTTCGACAGAATGCTTGAAAGTCGCAGAGAACGCGGAATGCCGATATATGATGAAAAGCAAACGGGTACAGACTTGTTTGAGTGGTGGCTTAACGGATAATGGGAGTATGAGGATAATGGATAATGAATTAACGCTCGGCTCGCTGTTCGACGGCAGCGGCGGTTTTCCTCTTGCCGGAATGATGGCGGGGATAAAGCCGGTGTGGGCGTCGGAGATCGAACCGTTCTGCATAAGGGTAACAACAAAGCGGATTCCTCAGATGAAGCATTACGGCGATATTTCAAAAATGAACGGCGGCAAAATTGAGCCGGTGGACATCATAACATTCGGTTCGCCATGCCAAAATTTGAGCGTCGCGGGAAATCGCAGCGGATTGAACGGTGAAAAATCATCAATGTTTTTTGAGGCTATCCGTGTAATAAAAGAAATGAGGGAAGCGACTAATGGAAAATATCCGAGATGGATTACATGGGAAAACGTCCCCGGAAGTCTTTCAAGCAAGCAAGGGAGCGACTTCAGAAAAGTCCTTGACGAGATCTGCAAGATCAAAGACGAAACCGTATCTGTTCCTATGCCTGAAAAGAAATGGGAATCAGCCGGAGAGATCGTGGGAGAGGATTACTCCGTCGCCTACCGAATACTCAACGCGCAATTTTTCGGAGTCCCTCAAAGACGCAGAAGAGTCTTTCTTGTCGCAGATTTTGGAGGACAATCCGCCGGAAAAATATTATTTGAGTCCGAGGGCGTGTTTGGGGATTTTACGAAGGAGCGAGGCTCGCGGCAAGGAACTGCCGCCGATGCTGAAACAGGCGTTAATAAACCAATCAGCTTTGAACCCGGAATAATAGCAAGGATGGGAGGTCACTATCTCTCGGATAAAACGAACACACTCCGCTCGCGCATGGGCGATAATCAGATGTGCGTCGCGATTAAAAATCAGCCTATGGTGATGAACGAGCGAGAACACGCCGCCACGATTTTGGAAAATGTGGCAAACCCGCTTATGGCGACCGATTATAAGGGAACGCAATGTGTGTTTGAGAACCACTCTCAAGACAGCCGCTATACCGGACCGCTTGACGTGGCGCAGACCGTTTCCGCAACATACGGTATGGGCGGCAATAATCAGCCGTTCGTGGTTTCGGAGGACGAGCCGAAAACGATGAAAATCCGCTGCGGATGCGAGGGAGGCGGTAAAGGAATACTCCTACAAAATAATAAAAGCGCAACGCTTGGATGCAATAACGATCAGACGGTTTTCGTTCCGTTCGTAAAAGGTACAAGACCGCATTCCGGAACAGAAGGTCAGGAATGGAAACAGGATGACACGGCAAACACGCTGAACACATTTGATGTCGGCGAAACGCGATGTAACGAGTTGGCGGTAAAGACCTACGGAATATGCTCGGACGGAAGCAACTCCATGAAATCCGACAACCCGCACAGCGGAATTTATGAAGCCGATACTGCGAGAACCATTGACGGAAACGGCGGCAATCCCGGCTGCAATCAGGGAGGCATGGCGATTGTGAAGGCATACGCTCTTCAAGGCTCCGCAATTGGGCGAAAGGATGAAAACGGCCCGAACGGCGGCGGAGTAAACGAGAATGTTTCGTTTACACTGAACACGGTCGACCGCCACGCCGTGTATGCGATCGACAGGGCAGCGTATAATCAGGGGAAAAACGCCCGGTTTGATATTTCTATTACCGACGACGATACGGCTCACACCGTTGTGGCAAAAGGACCGGGAGCGGTTGCGTCGTTCTATCCGCAGATGAAAGCCGAAAGCCAATGTTACCGTGAGGACGGGGTTTCAAACACACTTGTCAACGGCACGAATCCCGGATATCAGAACGGGATAGCAGAACCTGCCTATACAGTACGAAGGCTCACTCCGCTTGAGTGCTGCCGATTGCAGGGATTTCCGGATTATTGGTGCGATGAGCTGGGAACCGAAGATCCGACCGCCGCTGATACAGAAAAATGGTCGGAGGTATTTGAAACATTCAGGAAAGCGCTCGGAAAATCCTCGAAGTCGAAAACAGAAAAGCAAATAATAAAATGGCTTAAGAATCCGTACTCGGACAGCGCCATGTACGCCATGTGGGGGAATGGCATCGCGCTGCCATGTGCATTGTATGTATTGAACGGAATTGTAAACGCATGGAATCTGTAACAGGTTAAAACCTCGTTTTTCAAAAATACAACAGCGCATTTGATACGATTTTTTAAGGGTAAGCGGAACGGACGGAAATACATGGCATAGAATAGGATACGGATCATGCAAAAATCGTCCGCCGCC
>JAFLUR010000036.1 GCA_022508725.1 Oscillospiraceae bacterium | reverse complement strand
ACTCTTCCCCCGGAAACAGATACATTCCGTCATCGCCCTTGCAGCAAGCCTTGCCGCACAATCTGCCGCAGTCGATTCCCTTCACCGGCATAACGCTGTCGAACAGCCGGTAAAGCTGCAAATACATATAAACCCCATTCATAAAAAATCCGGCCTTTCCAAACATCAGGCAAGCGTCCGGATTTTTTATGCGATTGCGCCCGGCGTTTAAAGCCGGCATGCGTATCCGAACACTTCCGAATTCAATACCGGTTCGACACCGGTTCCATAATTCATTTTATCACAAAATTATTTCATACACAATAGGAAATTTTAAAATTCCGTCTCAAACGGGTCCAATTCCCGCGATTTTGTTTATTTTAACTTTCCGGGCGTGCTTTGACCCGAAATAATATGTGTATTATTTCTAATTTTATTGCCGATACTTATTACAGAGGTGATTTTAAATGGCAAAAATAAGAGAGTATATTGTCAATATTTCGGTATATGCGTTGGGAAGTCTTTTATTTTCCGTATCGATAAACATATTTTCCGCTCCCAACGATATAACCTCGGGCGGCATCACCGGAATAAGCATCATGGCGAATTATCTTTTTCACATACCCATAGGCACCCTCACGTTTGCTCTCAACATTCCGCTTTTTATATGGGGTATGCGCCGGCGCGGACGTGATTTCATGATAAAAACCATCCTTGCCACATTCATCAGCTCCGCCGTTATAGACATATCCGCGCCCTTGCTTCCGGTCTATCGCGGCGATCTTATGCTTGCCTCGATTTTTGCCGGAGTTCTTTCGGGCGCGGGACTCGGGATCATATTTCTTTTCGGCGGCACGACCGGAGGTACCGATCTTGCCGCCTCGCTTATCTCATACCGTCTCGGGCAGTTTTCCATGGGAAAGCTGATACTTTTTATAGATTCAACGATAATCCTGATATCCGCATTTGTGTACCGCAGTATCGAAACGCCGATGTATGCCGCGATATCGGTATTTATTTCGACTAAGATAATAGACGCGATACTTTACGGAAAAAGCGAAAAAATGCTTCTGATAATCTCGTCGAAATATTCGGAAATAGCCGATTCCCTGCTGTACAGCGCCAAACGCGGAGTCACCCTGCTCCATGCCCGGGGCGGATACACGGGCAGGTCCACCATGGCTGTTCTGTGCGCCGCGGAGAGATATGAAGCGTATAAAATATACACGATAATTCATAAGATCGACAAAAGCGCGTTTGTGGTTACTCTCGATACCGCTGAAATATCGGGCAACGGTTTCAGAGAGCCGAATGATTTCTGACCGGAATTTTTATCCGCCGAGATACGAAAAATGCATATAATCCTTGAGAGAGTTCCACTCCGCGCCCCATGTCCATCCGCGGCTCTTAAACGCTCTTACCACGTCGCCGTCCTTGGGTATCGAATAGGGATTTTCTCCCGGCTTCCAGAACGAGCCTATCTTCCTGCCGGAGTTGTATATGCAATAATTTTCGTTTGCGTTTATATCTATCGCCGTTCCGTAGCTGTGCTGAGAACGGGTCCCAGTTGCGGTCGAACGCCATGAATACGCGCTCACCGATTTTATCGGAAATCTTTCGCTTCCCATATATATTTCATAAAAAATATCATATACCTCCTGCGCGAGAGCCCTGTTTACCAAAATATCCTCGGTCGATCTTACCTTGCGTCCGTCCTCCAGCTTCCATACCGGAACGGTTACCGAAACTATATTTGCGTCCGCCTCCTTTTTGGATGAATAAACGTTTCTTCCCGGTCCGAATATCCTTGAATATCTGTCCGATTTGAATTTGACCGATGACGACGATGACGACGACGCGGGCGGTCTTATAATATCGCTGTCCTCATTTCTCACCTCAAAGGATATTTCGGAATAGGTCTTTATCGTATTTGTATTCTTTTTAAGAGCAGATATTCTCAGCATATATTCGCCCGGACCCATACCGCTTACCGAGGTTTCCCTGCTTCCGCCTATTCTTGACGATGCTATCAATTCGGATTTTTTATCAAACACCTCGATCAAGACCTCCGAATAATCGCTTTTCCATAATATATCGATATTACTGCCGTACATCGTTCCTTTGGGCGATATTATTTCGGGCGCCTTGGGCGTTCCGTAGGCGAACTCGGTGAAATTGCTTTTTTCTCCGTCCGGAGTATAGACCGCAAGTATATAATCGCCGCCCTCTTTAAACAGATAGGACGGAAGAACGATTTTGTCCGCATAGGCTATATATGAATTTACGACAATCTCCAAGGTTTCGTTGTCGGTCACCGTGAGACGGTAATAATTTCCGTCCTTCAGATCGAATTCCGCCGTAACATCTCCCGAAAGCTCCGCGTTCTCGCCGGGACTGAGCACGACGGGCGCTTCGATATTGCTGAGCGCCTTATTTATCGTGCCGTAATATTTCTTTTCGGGAATTTCTCCCGTATACACGGGCGCGGCGTTCTTATTCTCTTCGGCTGTCAGAACTATATTTGTTATCCCATCCTTATCCGCCGTATCTGTATATAAATACCCGCCCGTTTCCCGGGCAAATTCAAACGGCACTCCGTAACCGTCGGACACAAGCGTTCCATAACATTCCCACACGCTTTTGCCGCCTATCTCTCCTATACGCTGCCCTCTGCTCTCTCCCTCCTTAAAATACAGCGGCGCCGCTCCTCTTTTCGCTCTTGCCGAATTTATCATATCGACAATATCCGCTCCGGGATTGCCGGAAGTCACCGCCTCGATATTCAAAGAGCTGTAAAATATACCGTCTATCTTCCTTGCCCAATCGAGATAATATTTTATATCATCATCTTCGGTATCTGCGTACATACTTCCGCTTTTTATGTTTCCGAAAGAAAAATCACGGCAGTTTGTAAAAAATCCCGCGACAAGCTCGTTGTATACACCCACCGCAATAAACTCATTATAATTTGAATTATACACATACCATACAAATCCGCCGCCGCAGTCCTCCGTTCTTCCCGGATTTCCCAAAACGCGTATCAGCTCCGAACGGCTCATGCCGGTGCTTACGCTCCTGCCGGCGATTTTGACTTCCTTTTTATTCGCAAAAAGCCTTTCCGCGGCATCGATCAGCCTTTCGGTATCCCCGGCGGTCATAAACGCCTCCGGAGAAAGCCTGCGGTCGGCGATACCGTATTTATACAAAAACGCGACGCCGCACAAATTTTTCTCCTCAATGCCGATATTGTCATAACAGCCGTTAAGCATATACCTTGCCTCATTCTCTCCTATCGAAAATGCGGGCTTTGCAAGTATCACCGCCTCATAAAGCAGCTGTGCCGCCGTCTGATATTGTATTCCCGAGCCCTCGTAATAGAACGCGGTATCCCCGTCATCGATAAGACCTATCCTCCATGCCTTTGTCACGCCCTCGGGACTGTCCTTAAACAAAGGCTCCTTTCCGTCGTACGATATTTCATGCTCCGACATTCTCTCAAAAAATCCTGCGATCTCCGACACATACCCGGCTCTTGTTTCCTGTTGATTTTTATCCTTTTTATCCGTTGTGCTCTTTTTCGCCGCACTGTATTTTTCCGCCGGCGCACCCGCGGATGTTCCCGCCGATCTTGTGCCGGTCACCGAGCTTGAAACAACCATAAGCGTCATCACGACCGCTATTGCTCCCGCGACGAAAAATCCGGTTTCTTTACGCATAATAATCTTTCCTTATATTTATAATCGAACGAACGGCATCCTTTTCAAGCGAATACCGCACATACCGGAAAACCGTCATGTGCGGTACTGCTGAATTACTTTATCAAATTATTCAATACCGAATATAAAATCTTTGTATTCAGCGGCTTTGACAGATGTGCGTTCATTCCGCTTTCGACGGAACGCTTTTCATCCGAGGTAAACGTTTCCGCGGTATGCGCCACTATCGGTACCGATCTTGCGTCCTCCTTATCGAGGATCCTTATATTCCTTGTCGCGTCAAGTCCGTTCATGACCGGCATCCTTATATCCATAAGAATACAATCGTAGTAATGCGCCGGATTATCCCTAAACATATCCACCGCTATCCGTCCGTTTTCCGCAAGCTCCACTTCAAAGCCCGCCAATTCAAGCAGCGTCTGAGCGATCTCGGCATTAAGCTCGTCATCCTCCACCAACAGTATACGCTTGCCTTTAAAGTTATATTCTTCCTTTTTATTCTCGCTGTTTTTCTTTTCTTCAAAAATCCTGAGCCTGAGCTCAAACCAAAAATTCGAACCCTCTCCCGGCTTGCTTTCGACATTCAGTCTGCCGCCCATAAGCCTTACTATATTCGATGTTATCGCGAGTCCTATGCCCGATCCGGCTCTGCGGCCGTACCCTTTTTCGCCGCCCTGCTCGAACATTTTGAATATCCTGTGCATATCCTCATCGCTTATTCCCACTCCGGTATCGGTGACATCAAAACGTATAAGAGCCTCATCGCCGTCCTTTTGCAGCTGGCACACCTTGACATCGACACGTCCTCCGACGGCTGTGAATTTAACGGCATTGTTTACTATATTCACAAGCGCCTGATTGAGTCTTACGCCGTCGCCGATAAAGCACCGGTTGCCGTAATCCATATAGATATGGAAATCAACCCCGCTGTTCCTTGCTTTCTCCTCCATCACCGTCTTGACTACCTTTATCACATCATCAAGCATAAACGGCTCCCGCTTTATTTCCATGCGTCCGCTTTCTATGCTCGACATATCAAGTATATCGTTTATAAGGTTTATCAGGTACCTGGTGGATATTTCTATCTTATCGAGACAGTTTATCGTCTTTTCCCTGTCGTCTATCACCCTGCGCGCTATTTCGGTCATTCCCGTTATGGCATTCATCGGGGTTTTTATGTTATGCGACATACGGGAAATAAATTCCGCCTTTACGTTCGACGCGAAATCCGCGTTTTCCCTGCTCATATGCGTTGCGATAATCTTTGTTATCTCTTTTATATCGTTCTGAGTCTTTCTGTCCCACACACGCTCCTCGTTGAAATCCTCATATACGCACACTCCGACGAATTTTCCTCTTTCATACATCGGATTTACGAGCATTACATGGTTTTTCTCCCTTTCGCATATCCTGTTTACGAATGTTTCCTCATAATCGCCGCTGTCGTCCGAAACAATATACACTCCTATTCTCAGTCTTTCCTCTATTTTTTCTATATCCTTTTCATCAAGCCGTATAATCGGTCCGTCTTCGGTAACGCCTTTCATTATATCCCACCTGTATGCCGCGCTGCATACAAGAAAATCGCTGTCAACGTCAATAATGCTTATCCTGTCAAAATCATAGTATTTTCCTATACGCGCAAGCAGCAGCTTTATCGCGCTTCTCAGATCCCTTGTCTTTTCAAGCAGATCGAACGCAAACTCTATAATACTGTCGTCACGCTCGGAATATATGCTGTCGCTTGTTATGAGCTTTCTTTCGAGAGATATCATTCTTGCAAGCTTTGAGTGCTCCTTGTCCGGCAGATCGTAATAGGATTTAAAGCCGTTTTTGCCGTTCTGCTTTACATAGACCGCCGCTCTTTCCACACATCTTATTATCTCGTCGTAATCGACGATATCGGAGGAAACCGTTCCTATGCTGCATGAAAGAGATTCGTGAATATTCTCGCCCGTGTATATTTTTGAAACGCCCTCGCATATTCTGCCCGCGATTCGCTCCGCTTCCTCGCGTCCGGTATCCGCGCGGAAAACAAGAAATTCATCTCCGCCTATTCTTGACACAACGGCGCCCTCTCCCGCCTCTTTCAAGAGTATCGCCGCAACATCCTGCAAAACGGTGTCTCCGAACAGGAAGCTGTAGCTGTTGTTTATCTCGCCGAAATTATCGAGGTCTATGATAAATGCCGAGCATACGACATCCTCACCCTTGCGGGCAAGATAATTTTTTATAAGCTGTTCGCCGCGCGCCTGCTTGAGAAGTCCCGTTAGCTTATCTTTGTATGAATTTTCCAGTTCCTTCAATTCCTTCAGCTTTTCCTCATGGATATTCTGTATTCGTCCGATAATCCGCACCGTATCGTCAAAACGGCTCTCAAAGAAAATACCTGTAAAATTGACCCATAATATACCGTATTCGCGTATAAGCCTGAGCTCCACGGGCACTATCGATCCGTCCTCGGCAAATTTCGATCCGCCCTCCTTGAAATAATTCGTTATCTTTTCGATATCATCGATGTACACTATCGTGCCCGTATTTATATTTTTTATAAAATTCTCTACTCTTTTTCCGCTTCCGCCCATGCCGTCGATATCACCGTATGTAACCAAAACATCATTTTTCACGTCATATTCGTACATGATGTCCTTTGTGCTGTCCATAGCTATTTTATAACGCTCCTTTTCGTATCTGAGCGCGTTTTCCATTTCCTTTTGGTCGGTTATATCGATAAATATGGCAAAATACACCGGATAACCGTTCATTTCCCATACGCAGTTTGCCCGAACCTGCACATACACGATCTTATCCGGGTTCTGCTGTCTGTAAGTTTTCATATCAAAGCTCACCGGCATACGCTTTTTTCCCATTTCAACAAGCTCATCCGCCTGTTCCCGGGAAATGCCGAGAACGCCGAAAAATATATCATCCTCGTAATCCTCCGGAGTGGTGTTGTAAAATTCAAAAAGCTTGTCGCTCGCCTCTATAAGCTTTATGGTATCGGTGACAATATATCTTGCGTAAAAAACGGGCATTTTATTGAGGATATCGTGAAGTCTGTTTTGGGTTATAAGCTCCTCTTCCCTGATCCTGCCGTAATCCCGGATATTCTTCATCGACACGATATATACGGAGCCTTCGTTTCCGGCGGTATTCACGATATTCAGATGATACGCCTTTTCGTTGTAAAGTATCGCACATTCCGTATACTCCTTATCCGAGAATATCCGGGCGCACTCCTCCCGGGAAAGTCCGAACACTTCCGCAAAATCCGCGCCCTCACATATATCGGGAACGATATTTTCAAGCGTCTTGTAAAATGATATTATTTTATAATCCCGGCTTAATTTGAACACATATTCATCAAATCCGTCAAAACTGTATATATTTAAAAACTCGCCCATATTTCTTCACCGCAGTCCCAAAAATATTTTCGTTGTTTTTCCGATTACTCTCCCGATCTTATATTATCTTTTATAATAACACAAACTCCCCGTTTTTGTCAACCGGTTTCATGTTACATTTAGATTACAATACCTCATTTCAACCTCGTTTCAAATCCAAACGAATTATGCCGCAGGGAATAAATGTTCTTTAATCAAATAATATTATTTGATTAAATATTGTTATAATCATTGCAAAACGTCGGTGTATATGTTAAAATACTATTGAAAAACACTCCGGAATACATTTTGGAAAGGATAATGATTTTTATGCAGGAAAAAAACAAAAAAGAAAAAAAGAAAATAAAAATTCTTCTTCCCGGATTTCACACCAATACGGACTGGAAAATGGCTCTTGCAATAATATACTATCTGTCGGTCACGCTTTTTTCGCTTGCCCGGAGTCTTGACAAAGGCATAATACTCCTTATCGCCTTCCTGTCCTTTGCATATCTTGCCTACGGAATAATAACGCTGTTTTCAAAACAAAAAAAGCATCTTATGATGTCGGTTGTATACATATCCGTCGCTCTTGTCGCGATAGGAGCGGACAGCGTCCTTATGAGCGGGTCGGGGCTGACCGTTTCCGATCTTTTGAGTTCACCCGTTCGTGCGCAGCAAGCGGCAAGAGGCTCCGGAGGTTCCGGCTCGTCCGGAACAAAAAAATCATCCTCATCGTCCTCGTCATCCTCCGGGTCGTCGAAACAAACGTCGGGCGGCGGTTCGTCCGGTACCCGGTCAAATACCGATGCACAAGCCGGCGGCAGTCCGGATACTCAAACCGGCGGCGAGACCAACGCAAACGGCGCGTCAAATCCCGAATTGACCGATGATGACATTTTCACCGTCGAAAGGGATATGGAAAACGCATTCAATGCGGATCAAAACGCATTTGCGGGAGTTGAAAGCGGCTACACCATGGAGCTTTATTATGTCTCAAAGAAATCGCTTATCTATCATACCGACCCCGAATGCAGCGCGCTGAAAAAGGAAGCGCTTGCCGTAACAAAGGACGAGGCGGCAAAAAGACTGCTTTTCCCGTGCGGAAAATGCGCAAAGGACCGGGAAAAGAAATGAGCGAAAAAGCAGACAAAAAAGCAAGAGTGTTCCATACGATAGGACCGGAATTCGACTCATCCTCGCGTATTCTTATTCTCGGCACAATGCCGTCGCCCAAATCAAGGGAGCACGGATTTTATTACGCGCATCCGCAAAATCGTTTCTGGAAGGTAATGTCCGCCGTTACCGGCTGCGCGGAGCTTGACACCGCAGCGGAAAAGCGTGAATTTCTCCGCGCCTTTCACATCGCTTTGTGGGATGTTTTGCAATCCTGCGACATAGAAAACGCCTCCGACACAAGCATTAAAAATCCCGTTCCCAACGATATCGAAAAAATATTTTCCCGGGCAAACATATTGCAGGTCTTTACAACGGGAAAAAAGGCTTATACGCTTTACAATCGGCTGTGTCCGTCGGCGGCGGAGCATCCGGCGGTTCCGCTTCCCTCGACAAGTCCCGCGAACTGCCGTCTGTCGCTTGACGATCTGATCGCGCAATACGGTATAATAAAAAAATTTTTATGACAAAACATACGGGAGGAAATAAAAAATGGAATTGATAAGACAATCTTGGAGCGAAAAGGATTACAAAGAATTTTTCCGTTATCTGACTACCCTGTCAGACGATAAATACAAAGAATTCAACAGCCGCATAATCCCGGACACGCCCCTGTTTATCGGTATAAGAATACCCGAGATAAGAAATATCGCAAAGGAAATATCAAAGGGCAACCATGCGGAATTTCTGAGCATCGAAAAGGGCGGATATCACGAGGAGATAATCACGGACGGTCTTGTCAGAGCCGCGAAAAAATGCGGATATGACGAAATGCTGCAAGATATTATCATATTTTCCTCAAAAATATACAATTGGGCGATATGCGACACGGTATCGTTTAAGGGGATAAAAAAGCATATGCCCGAATTTTGGGCGGACAAGGATATCCTTCTCAAAAGCGAAAATCCGTGGCAGGTTCGTTTCGGACTCGGAATACTTATGAAATTTTATCTTACCGATGATTACACAGACGATGTTCTCGAAATATGCGCGAATACCGAAAGTGATTTTTATTATGTGAATATGATGCGGGCGTGGGTGATCGCGACCGCCGCGGCAAAGTTTCCCGAAAAGGTCAACCGACTGCTTGAGAGCGGCGGTCTTTCCGATACCGTGCTTAACATGACGGTACGCAAAATGCTCGACTCCTACAGGATAACCGATGAAAACAAGAATTTTGCGCGCCGTGTTCTCAAAAAGCGGCTCGGTAAATAATTTGCGGAATTTCAATAAAATCTCAGAGCCTGTTTAGTATCTGAGATCATCGGATTTTTGAGCGGATTTTTCTGCCGGCAAAGTGCAAAATTCGCGGGAATACTTTGTGTATTTCAAGAATTTTGCGCTTTGCCGGAAAAGATGCCAAAAAGATGATGATTGGAAGATACTAAACAGGCTCTTAAAAAAGGGGATTGTTAAAAATGGCAATATTATACTTTATATTACTTGCATCGGGGCTTGCCGCCGTAAGCATATTTGTTTTTTGGGGGATACTCAAAATATGCGATGTCGAAATATCGCTGTGGGCGCATGCAATAATAATGATTGTATTTACATTTGCGGATATGTTTATGCTTCCCGTTTGTATGCTTCTTGTATTTTTCGCGGCAATGCTTATCGACTCCGACAGCTCTCCCGTTCTCTCCCTCTATGTATATATAATTCAGCCCGTATTGATGAGCATTGTTCCCATAATTATCGCAGCCGTCCTGAACCGGCGAAAATATAAATACAATGAAATAAGCAAACGGGATCTTATTGTTTCGGATATATCGTTTTCTCTGATAAAAATTGCGGTTTCCCTTGCGATGTTTTTACTTTCCGTAACCGCAGGGCATTGAATTTTTTGCGGCGGCACAAGACTTCAAATAATTCTTGAAAAACCGGAGCAATGATGATATAATAATAACAGGAACGGATAAAATAAAGAGAGTGTTACTTGGGGGGAGAGATGGTTATGGAACCGGAAAAAGAAATCGAAAGAGTCATTATCGCCGGAGTGCATCGGGATATACGGGATAAGCTGTCCGATACGACCGACGAATCAATGCACGAGCTTGAAGAGCTTGTGAAAACCGCCGGCGGAGTTGTCGTCGCCCAAGTCGTGCAGAATAAGTCGGAGCTTGACCCGGCTATATATATGGGCGAGGGTAAGCTTTCGGAGATAAAAATGGCTATACCCGAGCTTTCCGCCGATATGATAGTTTTCGACGATGAGCTTTCTCCCGTACAGATAAGAAATATTTCCGAATTTCTCGAAATAAAGGTCCTTGACCGCTCAATGCTGATACTCGATATATTCGCAATGCGCGCGAAAACAAACGAGGGAAAGCTGCAGGTGGAGCTTGCACAGCTCAAATACAGACTCCCCAGACTGCGCGGACTCGGCGTCCAAATGTCGAGAACGGGAGCCGGAATAGGCACGAGAGGTCCGGGCGAAACAAAGCTTGAGACCGACAGGCGGCATATACGCACAAAAATATCCGCGCTTGAGGCGGAGCTGCGCGATTTGAAAAAACACCGCGAGCTGATACGCACAAGACGCAGAAAGGACGGAATCACCGTCGCCGCCCTTGTGGGTTACACCAATGCGGGAAAATCGACTCTTCTGAACAGACTGACCGACGCGGGTGTCCTTGCCGAGGATAAGCTCTTTGCAACGCTTGACCCCACATCAAGAATGATAACGCTTGAAGACAACAGACGAATTATGATAGTCGATACCGTGGGTTTTATACGCAAGCTCCCGCATCATCTTATAGAGGCGTTCAAATCCACTCTTGAAGAAGCCGTTATCGCCGATCTGCTGATACACGTCATAGACGCGGCAAATCCGGAACGCGACAATCAGATAAAGGTTGTTGACAGCGTTCTTGCCGATATAGGCGCGGCGGGCAAAAATATGATAGCCGTATTCAATAAATCGGATAAGCTCGATACTCTCGGCATACCTCCGCATCTCGGAATAAAGGAATACTGCGCCACCGTATCGATATCGGCGAAAAGAAATATCGGCATAGACGTTCTTATCGATGTGATAGGCGAATTTACTCCCGGCAAAAAGCGTCCGGTAAGCGTGGTTATACCCTATAAGGAGGGCGCTCTCGTAAGCCTGCTGCATGAAACGCAAAAGGTCTTGTCGGAGGAATTCGAGCAAAACGGTACCAAAATGGAGCTGCTTGCGGACAGCGAAGCATATGAAAAGCTGAGGGATTATATAATCAAGAAATTCTAACCGGTTTTATGAAAGGAGCAAACTGCCATAACTACTTCAAAAAAAGAAAGCTACAGAACCGTTTCGCGCCGGGGCGAGGGAGTTCTTATTGAGAAAAAATCACGCTTTATTGCGTCGGTAAGTCCCGCGGAAACGGAGGACGCGGCGATCGAATTCATCAACGGGATACGCGCAAAATATCCCGACGCTCGCCATAACGTTTACGCTTATATAATAGATGAAAACAATATCTCCCGTTATTCCGACGACGGAGAACCGCAGGGCAGCGCGGGAATACCCGTGCTTAACGTGATACAAAAGGAAAATCTCGTCGATACCGTCGTTGTCGTTACAAGATATTTCGGCGGAATTCTGCTCGGAACGGGCGGTCTTGCGCGCGCTTACGGTCAGACGGCAAAGCTCGGCATAACCGACGCCGTTATCGTGGAAAGAAATCTGTGCGATATCGTGTCGATAAAAACAGACTATACCCTTGAGGGAAGGATCAGGTATAAAATTTCCTCGGAGGGGTATATTTCGGATGATACGATATACGGCAACGATGTGACCTTTATCGTATACACAAAATGCGGCGAAACACAAAAATTCATCGACGCCGTGACCGATATTACAAACGGCAGAGCCGCGTGTGATATAACGGGCGTAAAATATGTCGATTTCGACAGCGGCGGCGGGAAAAACCGGTAAGAGCCTGTTTAGTATCCTCCAATCACCGTCTTTTCCCGCCGGTTTTGCACAAAATTCTTGAAATACACAAAGTATTCCCGCGAATTTTGTGCTTTGCCGGCAGAAAAACCCGCTCAAAAATCCGGCAATCTCCGAATACTAAACAG
>JAFLUR010000359.1 GCA_022508725.1 Oscillospiraceae bacterium | reverse complement strand
TCACACTGCCGGGCGCGGCGATAGGACTGAAATATTTATTTGTGCCCGATTTCACGCGTTTTTCGGTTTTGGGAATTTTGGGCGCACTCGGTCAGATGTTTTATTCGTTGTCGCTCGCCATGGGTATTATGGTAGCGTACGGTTCATATTTGCCCAAAGACAGTGATCTTGAAAAGAATGTCAGCCGTATCGAAATTTTTGATACGGGCATAGCCGTATTGGCGTCGCTTATGATAATTCCCGCGGTATTCGCTTTTTCCGGCGGAGATGAGAGCGCGCTCAGTGCCGGACCCGGACTTATGTTTGTAACGCTTCCGAAAGTATTTGAGGGTATGGGTATGTCCGCCGTTATAGGTTCGGTATTTTTTATTCTTGTATTATTTGCGGCGCTTACATCATCAATTTCGATAATGGAGGCAATAGTTTCGTCACTTTGCGATAAGTTCGGTTGGGATAGGCAAAAAACCACGATTGGTGCGGGTATAGGCTCTTTTCTTGTCGGTTTGCCGCCGATTCTCGGCTACAGTGTATGGAGCGGAGTTACCGTAGGCGATATGACAATACTTGATATGATGGATTTTATAACAAATTCGGTGCTTATGCCGGCGCTTGCATTGCTGACGTGTATATTTATATATGTGATCGGTGTTGATGTGATACACGAGGAGGTGGAGCAATCATCTCCTTTCAAGCGTAAAAAGCTGTTTAATGTGATGATAAAATATGTCGCGCCCGTATTTATCGCGGTAATTCTTGTATCTTCAATATTAAGTGCGGTCGGAGAGATTCGGGTTTGATACCGCTGTGAGAAATACGGAAATAAGAGCTGCCTGCCTGTAATATGCGGATCGATTTTACGATTTTTTGTTGGATAACTCGATAAACAAAAATTTATTGAATTTGAAAGATGTTATTTCTCCCCCAATTAAATCTTGAATAATTTATGCAAAGAGTAAACTGTGAAAGTCAAGGAACTTCTTGTGAAATTCTTTGAAGAAAATCGCAGGAAAACTCGCGTTTTCTCGGTTGCATAGGTGACCGGTAAAACGAAGTTTTACAACAGGACCAAGGTTTTCCGGCGCGGACTTTCGCAGTTTGGGCGAGCAGAAAAATTCAAGAGTCAGTTGGGTGAGCAATATAAAAATGAAATTTGAGGAGGGTTCTATGGACAACTTTGCGGACGAAAGAGATTATAAAATATTAGGGAAAGATAAATATACATTTTTTATGCTTGGTCGTATCATGGGAGGGAAATGCGAGCTGCTTTTGACCGACCATGAAAGGCTGATTATTTGTTTTACGGGTAATCCGTATCCGGTGTGGATATGGACTCCGGATGACGTGACGGAAAAAGAAAAGGAAAAAGCCTATGAGCTTATAAAAGAAAACGATTTGCTCACAGGGGGACATACTTTCAATTTGAAATATGATTTGGCGGACTGTTTTATAAGAAGAGCATCGGAGGATAAAACGGTTCTGTCCGTTACAACCAATATGTTTGCCTATGATTGTCCGAAGCCGATAGAACCGCATATATATGCCGACGGTGAATTACACAGATGTGCGGCGGAAGATATCGACGAATTGGTTGAGTTTATGGATCTTTTTCACAGAGAAACCGGAATAGATCAAGAAAGTCTTGAGGCATATCGCAAAAAAGGTGAGGAAGCCATAAAGTGCGGAAGTCATTTTTTTTGGAGAAATGCGAAGGGCAGGAATGTGTCGATTTGTAATTTCAGACCGAACGGTGATTTGGCAGCTGTCGGTTTGGTGTATACGCGCGCGGAGTACCGAAGAAAGCACTATGCGGAAAATTTGGTTTATCATGTTACAAAACTTGCAACGGACGCAGGGTATGTTCCAATGCTTTACACCGACGCGGATTATACGGCGTCTAATGCCTGTTATGAGAGAATAGGATATGTTCTCAAAGGAAAACTATGCACCGTAGGGTGAAAAGGAATACAAATACCGGTCTGTCTCGCCATTATCGTTACGTTCGCAAGTGTATACAGAAAAACAACCGTCATTATGAGTCTTTTATTACGACCCGTAATGACGGTTGTTTTTGATTAAAAAAGGAATCAAAAAATAGTTTTTCGGTGTTTCCTTAATTGAAGTGCGAAATAATGGTATTGATATTTTCAATGGTATTCTTGTTTTTGGAGATAAAATCATTGAGTCGGCGAACCATTGAGTAGGTAGTCTGCGCCTTTTCGGCAATACTGTCAATGCCCTGCTCGTTAGTAATAACTATATCGCTGAGCTGAGTCGTTTCACTTTTGATGCTTAGGATCAATTCGGAAATTTGACCCAGCTCGTCATTTGCCTCATCCAAAGATAAACGCAGCTTATCGGAAACAGCCTGCATATCTTGGAAAACCGAGGAAATATCTGTCCGGATAAAGCTGATAATGTCACTGAAGCAC
>JAFLUR010000358.1 GCA_022508725.1 Oscillospiraceae bacterium | reverse complement strand
CAGAAAAATCCACTCAAAAATCCAACGATTGGAGGAATACTAAACAGGCTCTTAAGTAAACGCCGTTTTAAAGATAACCGGAAAAACAATTCATAAAAAATATATTTATTCTTTGGTGCAAGCACACATTCGCGCCGGTTTTGCGCCCTGATTATCATCCGAATAAAATCCGCATTATCTTCTTATTACCGTATAATCATACCGGCTCTCAAAGCAGTCCTCTATACCCTCCGTGATATATATATTATCATCATCCGTCATAAATACAGCATCAAAGCCTGAATGTGTTCTCCAATATTCCTCGCTTTTGTCAAGTCCCATAACAAAAAGAGCCGTTGACAATCCGTCCGCAAGAGTTCCGCTGTCGCTTACTATCGAAACCGACTTTATCCCGCTTTTTGCGGGATACCCTGTTTTGGGATCTATTATATGGTGATACACTATGCCGTCCTGTTCAAAAAAACGCATATATCCGCCGGATGTAATGACAGCCTTATCATTTACCGATATTTCTCCTATATATTCATCGCTGTCGGGATCTTGTACCGCTATTCTCCATTTTCCGCCGTCCGGCTTTGTTCCGAGCGTATGAACATTCCCACCGAGGGAAACAATGCCCGAACGTACGTCGTTGTTTTTGAAAATTTCCATGATTTTTTCCGAAAGATACCCTTTTGCCATGCCGCCCAAATCGAGCTGCACACCACCCGCGTAAATCCTGTTTTCATCGGCGTATATATTCTCATACCCCACTCCGGACAACGCCTCCGCAATTTCAATATCCGACGGCACATAAAAATTCTTTGTATAAAATCCCCACAAATCCGACACAGGCGCTGTTGAAATATCAAACGCACCATCTGTTGACTCGCATATATCAAGCGCAGTCTTTATAAGCTTAAATGTATCCTCCGATACCTCCGCACTTCCTGTCCGGTTGATTTTATAAATATCACTGTCCGGGTTCTCCCGCCTCAATATATTATCGAGATATTTTATCTCTTTTTCCGCCTCATCCAAAGCCGCCCCGACTTCATCATCTCCGCCGAACGCCTTTAAAGTCATTACGGTATCCATTGCATATACCGTTCTCTCGCTTCCGGAAAGCTCGTTGTTAACAGCGCATGACGACAATATCACAACACATACCGCCGCCGTCAATATATTCAACCTTCTCATAAAAATCATCCTCCGCCGAGCCGTTTTATGACAAATTGCGCCGTAAAGCCCGTAAACAATCCCGTAATTACCCCCGATACCGTCAATACCGGCAAATATCCCACGATCTGCCATGTGCCCGTTATAATTACGGCTGCGGCGATTTGACCGATATTATGAAAAACAGCACCGAAAATACTAACGACCCAAATTCTGTCCTTAAATATTTTTACCGGTACCCACATTGCCCACATTATAAGGAAGCATAAAATCCCGCCTGCCATACCGTACATAAAGCTTATCGGCTGTCCGACAAGCATACTGCCCAATACGATCCTAAGCATAAGCACGATAAAGGCTTCCCTTCCCCCAAACCTCGCAAGCGCGACCAGAGTAATGACATTTGCAAGTCCCGGCTTAATTCCCGGTATCGGTGCAAGAGGCGGCAGCTGAGACTCGATAATAAAAATTATAAGAGCCGCTGCCGTAAGCATTGACAGTGCAGTCAGTTTTTTTGTACTCATTTTATTTGTTTTACTCAAGCCCCAATTCCTCTCCCCCGATTTTTCTCACAAAAAGCGTGCGGTAAAACGCAGTCTTATGACCGGTCACTTTTACAACATTATGATATCCGATATATCGGATGTTTGCCGTTTTTTACCGTAAATTTTCAACCGCATTGCCGCTTGCCGACGTCATATCCGAAAAATTATCCCGTATAAATGCCGAAACATACTCCGCTTCATCATCGCAGAGCTCCGAATCGACCGTCCCGGTACCGCAAATATCACTGAATACAACTCGCATAAGCGCTCCGTTCTCTGTATACGATGATACGATGGTTCGGCGCCCGAGCCGATCAATTTTGTTACATTGGCTCTGACCGTTCCGTCCGATACCCGGATATCTCCGATAGTATATTCCTGTTTCGGAATCGGGCATGGCATTGACGAATTATATAGCTATAATATATCATAAAATTTCCCATATGTCAAGGACGGCACGGGGCGTCCCACGGTTTTTGAATGAGTGAATATTATGTGAACAACACAACAAAATCAGCTGTTATGTCTGCGATAATTTTTTAAATATCACCAGGGTGGTTTTACGGTTTTAAATTACACTTTATAATTAATGACTGCGGTGAAATAATTTCTTTTTGCCTTACATCAGGAAATACAGATGATAAAAATATTAAAGTCATGAATTCGTTTAACAGCATATTGCTTTATACCTAAAAAGCCATCACTTAATCTTGATAAACATATTATGG
>JAFLUR010000357.1 GCA_022508725.1 Oscillospiraceae bacterium | reverse complement strand
AATAGCGACAAGATATGACAAATCAGCCGAATCATTTTCTGCTATGATTCAGCTTACCTCTACGCTTGTCTCTATTCCTAAATTTCCCGATGTTGTATAAGTATACCGCCTAATATGAATTATATTTATTTTGGAACACTAAATATTATATAAAATGTTTTGTATGGGATTCGTTAGAATCCATGCGACCATTATCAGCTACGGCTGTATCACTGATAAATTGAAGAGAGGTAGGTATCCGAACAGTTGAGGTTTGGATACCTACCTTATTTTTCCTTAAAAGCGAATATTTATATCATTTATAGGTTTTAGCGTCCGTTCATATTGACGGTTGTTTCACAGAGCTTCATCCAAATTATTTACCGGCGGCAGACATTGCCTGTTTCTACAAACATAGTATGTTGTACGATTGTTTACAATGGGATATGCGTCGTTTCCTCCGTTAATCATTCTGACTACCGAATCAATCGGGAACGACTGATGTTCTCCCGCTAAAGCGCAAACAATATGCGTCGGCGGATTAATATACATTGACAGAGCGGATAGGTAAAAGCAATAACCCATAGGATAATTCTTTGCTTTGCCCGACATGAATGTAAGCTGTTTACCGGTGATTTTATCAAAAAAATGATCTTCCGTCAGTTGAGAAAGTAAAACCAAATTGTATGACATAACGGAATTCCCGCTCGGAAGTGCACCATCGTATACCTCCTTCGGCTTTATTATCAATTGCTCGTTTTCAGCGCCGTACAGGTAAAAACCTCCGTGTTCGTCATCGTAAAAATCATTGATTGTCTTTTTGCATAATTGTATCGCCCTGTCTAAATACCTCTCGTTAAAGCAAGCCTCATACAGCTGAATAAGCGCAAAAATACAGAACGCGTAATCGTCGAGAAATCCATATCCGCTATGTTTTTCTTCGCGGAAACTGACAAAAAGATTATCGTTTTCCGAAAGTTCGGCTTCTATGAAACGGCAGGCTTTTTCTGCTGCATCCAGATATTTTCCGTCTCTTAGAACCCGATACATAAGAGCAAACGCGGAAATCATAAGACTGTTCCATGCGGTTAATATTTTGTCGTCAAGATGCAGCTGAGTCTTGGATTTGCGGTACTCGTATACAGTAGGCAAGTATTTTTCAAATTTGTCGTTTTTCTCGGGGTTGTGGAGTAAATTTGGAATGTTTTTTCCGGCAAAATTGCCGTTTTCCGTAATTCCGTAATAGTCGTTGAATTCCTCTCCGGCTTTCCTGCCGATTAAAGACGGAATTTCATCGTAACCAAATACATAATATTTGCCCTCCTCACCCTCGCTGTCCGCGTCTTGAGCGGAGTAAAATCCGCCTGATTTATCCGTCATTTCACGCATAATGTACCGCGCCGTTTTCTCTGCGATTTCTTTGTACAAGGGTTTATTTGTAACAGCATAAGCCGTAATATAGCTCGTTATCAGAAGCGCGTTGTCGTAGAGCATTTTTTCAAAATGGGGGACTAAATAGTATCGGTCGGTCGAATACCGCGAAAATCCATATCCGATATGATCAAAAATACCGCCCTTATACATCTGAGTGAGCGTGAGCTCCGCCATTTCAAGTGCCGATTGTTCTTTCGTCCGCCGGTAATAGTTCAGCAGAAAAATAAGATTATGCGGAGTTGGGAATTTAGGTGCGGCGCCGAAACCGCCGTACACTTTATCAAATGCGCGTTCAAATTGATTAAACGCTGTGTCAAGCAATTCCTGCGACGGCGCTTCCGTTTCGTTATGTTCGATGCGTATCGCTTTTTCTATCTCGTTTCCCGACGCAATCACTTCGTCATGTTTTGTCTGCCACAATTCATGTATTTGCTTTAATAAATGCCGGAACATAGGTTTTGGAAAGTATGAGCCGGCAAAGAACGGTTTTTGCTCCGGCGTGATAAATACCGACAAAGGCCAGCCGCCGCTTCCGGTCAAAGCCTGACATGCGCTCATATAGATATTGTCAATGTCGGGACGTTCTTCTCTGTCCACCTTGACAGATATGAAATATTCGTTTAATAAATCCGCCGTTTCCTTATCTTCAAAGCATTCATGCGCCATTACATGACACCAGTGACAGGTACTGTAGCCGATACTTAAAAATATGGGTTTGTTTTCTTTCTTCGCTTTTTCAAATGCATTCATGCCCCACGAATACCAATTTACGGGATTGTCTTTATGCTGCAAAAGATATGGACTTGTTTCATTTTTTAAATTATTAGCCATCTTTTTCACCTCGCTATTATTATGTGCCTATTATGCTGATAAAATAAATATAATTTGTAATATGTTTAGAGCCTGTTTGGTATCCTCCAATCACCGTCTTTTCCCGCCGGTTTTGCACAAAATTCTTGAAATGCACAAAGTATTCCCGCGAATTTTGTGCTTTGCCGGCAGAAAAACCCGCTCAAAAA
>JAFLUR010000356.1 GCA_022508725.1 Oscillospiraceae bacterium | reverse complement strand
AAAAGCGCTTCGTAACCATTACAGTTCCATTGAGATTAATATCGAAAACTTCACTCATAAATATAACGCAATAATATTATACAACGCATTCATAATAATGTCAAGCATTAAAAGCAATTTTATTCCGGTGTTTTGTTTGATCACAGGATAATTCATCGCACTATTTTATCATCTCGATTCTGATGAACGATGCAAGATTTTTGGTGAATGAATAGAAGCCTTGACAAGCGTTTAAAAATCTGGTATAACGCAAGCGGTAGAAGAAGTTGAACAAAAATTTGCGCAGCTGCACGGTCACCAGACTGACGGAAGAGGATATTGAGCGGTTCCCGTGGAAATGGTAAGATAGTGCGTGTGAGTGAAGATTATATTGTTGGTTTAAAGCAAAAAGGCATTATCGGCTCGTACAGACGGTAATGCCTTTTTCTATCATTTTTACTCTCCCAAAAATTCTTCTATTTGCTTCTCCATACAAGAATTGACGTCCCCGCCCGACAGCCACGCCTTTGTCCACTCAACCGTTTTTTCTATTGCGGTCTCGAGATTCCAATGCGGTCTCCAGCCGAAAGTATTTTTTAACTTAGAACACTCCAATTTCAGAAAATTCGCCTCATGAGGACCGCCGTCGGACTTGTTTATCCATTTAATTCCGTCGCCCCAATGCTTTACAAACAAATCAACCAAAACACCTGTCTGAAAGCAGTCGGACTCGTCGGGGCCTACATTGTACCACCCCGAGTATTTTATATCCTCATACTGCTTATGCGCGATCATAAGATACGCATACAACGACTCGAGAACGTGTTGATACGGACGGGTAGAATACGGATTTCTTACAATAATGTCCCCGCCTTTTTGGGCGGAACGCACGCAGTCGGGAATTATACGGTCGGGTGCGAAATCACCCCCGCCTATGACATTGCCCGCGCGCGCGGTAGAAATTGCAGTCCCGCCGTCCGCAAAAAAGCTGTTTTTGTAGCAATGTGTCACAAGCTCGGAACAGGATTTGGAATTTGAATATGGATCAAAGCCGTTTAGCTCTTCGTTTTCCCTGTACCCCCATTCCCACTCTTTGTTCATATAAACCTTATCGGTCGTGACATTGAGGAATGACTTTACACAGTTACTATTCCTGACGCATTCCAAGATATTTACCGTTCCCATTACATTGGTTTGATAAGTATACGCAGGATTTTTATAGCTCTCACGCACGATAGGCTGCGCGGCAAGATGGAACACCATCTCGGGTCTTGCCTTATCAAATGCAGCTTTAAGCGCGTTGTAATCACTTATGTCGCCGATCACCGAGGTCATCTGTTTGCTTATCTTGGTGATCTCAAAAAGAGACGGATCGGTAGGCGGCTCAAGCGAATAACCCGTCACTTCCGCGCCTGCCATAATAAGCATTTTGCAAAGCCACGAGCCCTTAAACCCTGTATGCCCGGTGACAAAAACCTTTTTACCTTTGTAAAATTCCATATCCGGCATAGGTGCTGTCACTCCTTTCATGGGCTTATTCGCCGTTCTATGAATATTATATAACACATTTTTTATTTTGTCAAGCACTTGAATAAAATCGTTAGGTATTGACAAAAGCATCAGAAAATGATATGATTAAAGCAATAAATATTTGGAATAGGGTGAAAAACATGAAAGTTGTAATTCTTGCCGGCGGTTACGGAACGCGCCTTTCCGAGGAAACACAGACTATGCCTAAGCCTATGGTATCAATAGGCGGAATGCCGATTCTGTGGCATATTATGAAGTACTATTACTCATTTGGGTATAATGAATTTGTAATTTGCTTGGGGTACAAGGGCTATGTTATAAAGGAGTATTTTTACAATTATTGGCTCAGACAGTCCGACATTACTTTGAAGACCTCAACAAGCGGGAATGATATAAAGCTCCACAACAGTAAGACCGAGAATTGGGAGATTACGCTTGCCGATACGGGGGTCGATGCTCTGACCGGATTAAGGGTCAAACGGATACAGCAATATATCGGTGACGAACGGTTTATGCTTACTTATGGCGACGGGGTAAGCGACGTCGATTTGAATGCACTGCTTGACACGCATAACAGCTCCGGCAAAATGGTCACTATCACCGCTCTTCAGCCTCAAGGAAAATTCGGCGCTGTAGAATTTGATGAGGGCAACACTGTAACTTCGTTTAATGAAAAGGGCAAGAGCCAATATATCAACGCCGGATTTATGGTCGTCGAGCCGGGGCTATTTGATTATCTTGGCGAAAATGAGCCTCTCGAACGCAGACCGTTTGAAACCATCGTTGAAAACGGCAAAATGGGTGTATACAAGCACGACGGCTTCTGGAGATGCATGGATACGCTCAATGATATGAAACAGCTGGAGAGTATCTGGCAAAGCGGAAATATCTGGAAGAGCATGGAATTACAGTCTGGCGTCTGCATG
>JAFLUR010000355.1 GCA_022508725.1 Oscillospiraceae bacterium | reverse complement strand
GATATATCTCTATGATGATAAACTTGTTATTACATACAATATCAAGGACGGAACGAGGACGATTACACTGGAGGAATTGGAAAATTCGGATTTGGTGCAAAACGGTTCACCAAAAAAACCGCTCAGACAAGCCGTTTGGGCGGTTTTTTTTATTCGGGAGATATACTGTCCATGTGAGACGGCTTGCGATTGCGGATTATGTTGTCATTGGCGGCAAGGTGCAGATAGATTTGTGTAACGTTAATCGAGCTGTGTCCCAGAAGCAGGCGCAGCGTTTCAAGATCGCCGCCGTCAAGTAAATAATTTGTCGCAAAGGTATGCCGGAGCAGGTGCGGGTGTATGCGGTCAATGCCTGTATCTTTCCGGATTTTTTTGAACAGCTTTTTGATAAGACTCGCGCTGATCGGCGCGCAGCTACGGAAGTCAAGCAAGGAGGTTATCGAAAGATAAGTCTATCCGTGAGCGTTCCGCGGCATATCTTAACAGGCACTCTTTGAGATAAACGCCGAAAGGAACAATCCTCTTGTGCCCTTTGGCGGACACCGTCAGATAATTTTCCGGGAAGTTAATATCACCGGTCCGCAGATTGATAACCTCAGATCAGCGGAGTCCGCAGTCAAGCATAAGCAGCACAATAAGCCTGTTACGCAGGGTGTAAAAGGTATCGACAGGAAACAGGCGCAGAACCGAGAGCGTTTCGGCATCGGTTAAAGGAATGATTACATCTTTGCCGGCTTTGCAGGGCTTAAGCTTTTTGGAGCAATCGGATATATATTCCTCGTCTATGCAATAATTGTAAAATGCCCGTAAGTGCCGCAGATATGTATTTACCGATGTTTTCTTGATGTCACGGGAAAGAAGCTCAAGCGTATACATCTTGTAAATCTCGACGGTAATATCCTCAGCTGCCGCATCTCCGGCGAACCTCCGAAAATCATCCGAGACAATTATATATATCAATCGTGGCGGGAGCGTTATTGTCGCTATTCCTAAATTCTCTTCTGTTGTATAAGTATACCGCCTAATATTATCGTAATTTCTCCGCTTTCGGCTTGACAAGTTATTTTTACAATGATACAATCAAATTGTAATTATTTTAATCGAACAAGCCGGGAGCAATATAATTATGAAAAAATATGATAATTTTTATAAGACTTTATATTGATTTATTCGAGAAATTAAAACAAGAAATTGATGATAATCAGATATAACCCATTACTCTCCCAACCGGCTCTTGAAAAATAAAGCTCGGTATAATTCCCGTAAAAGAACGGAGGTAAAATTATGACAGATAAAAAGGCATTGGCTCTTTTGAAAAAATACTATCTCCGGCGAAGGGTCGAAAACAAACCCACGGAGAATGAAGTAAAGAATGCGATAGCCTCAGGCGTACTTGTGCCGAATTCCGTAATGACACACGATGAGATCGTTGCCGAAATAAAAGTATTATCCGGACGCATTTCCCTTGAGGCTGTTGCAAAAGCTTTTCTTTACAGTCTTTCAAGCGGAGACACAAGATACCGTACCGCACTTTCAAGCCTTGTGTGGGCAAAATCGATGCCGGAACATTTATCGGCGGATACCGTGCATGGTAAATGCGTGATCTGCGGCTGTTCTCACGGGCTTGACGGTGCAGAGGAGGTCGATTGGAACAGATACGGCGTTTTCAGATACCTGTCTCCGGTGCAATACGGCAAAACCCCCGATTTCACCTGTGCGGAATATGTTCTGAACGATCTCGTTGAGTTTGAAAAGCTTCCAAAAGTCGAGCCTTGTGATGATGATTATTACATACTGAACAGAATATTCGGCGCGGTAAATTCGATGAAATCTCACAACAAAGATGTTGCGATTGTAACGGAAATTCGCAAACATAAAATTCTTAACGCCACAGGTAAAGGCATTCACTGTCTTTTGGGAACGCTTTCGATATGCGGTATATTGGAAGGCTCCGAAGATAAAGGATTTCTGCACGGCTTTAAGGCTCTCGGCGGCTATGATTTTTACAGGGACGGAATATCTTTTTATCCGCTGGTTGCTTGGAAAGGCAAGGACGGAATCAATTATGATGCGGTCAATGAGATATTCGGCGGTTTCTGCGGGGATAAGCTTGCGCCGGACAAGGCAATCTCCGACGATCGCACGGCGTCCGCAAGTATTGCGGCTCCCACAAAAAAGATAAATTCCAAAGCGGAGCGGTATTTTACCGACGGTGTGTACTGCATAATGCTCACAAATGAAGAACGGAGGTATTTCGCGCTTGACGCCCCGGATCCCCGGTGGGAAACGGTATCCTTTTACAGCGTGACATACCGGCTTAAAAAACGAACGGTGGTTTTCTATGATGAGAACACCGTTGTCAAGGTGATTTACGAGGAATACCAGGGCAACAGCATTTACTTTTTTATTGGGAACAAAATATTCATAAGAAAATCG
>JAFLUR010000354.1 GCA_022508725.1 Oscillospiraceae bacterium | reverse complement strand
CAAAATAGACGCTCTCTTTCTGCCCCCCGTATTCTCCTCGCCTTTTCCGAGTCTGATATACTCGCCTAACCTTATATCCGACGCCAAATCCGCAAGCGACTGCTCACATACCAGTGATGCGCGGTATTTTGTCAGTTTGCCTTCATCATCAAGAGTAAGATGTTCAAACAAATATTCGCTTACTATAATACTCAAAACCGAATCTCCGAGAAATTCAAGCCTTTCGTTGCTCTTCAAACCTCTTTCATTCGCATATGAGCTGTGTGAAAGAGCTGTTTCCAAAAGCTCCTTTTTATTGAAAGAATATCCTATAATCTCTTCAAAATCCATAACAGACATAAAAATCTTCCTCCTCTTAAACAGACCTCCCCCAAAACCTCCGAAGTGCCGCCTTGCTTGTCCTTTTTCGGTGTGCTTTGCAATCCTCATTTGAAATACAGCAAGTATTCTCTCACTCCGACCCGCTTTGCCCACTGTAAAATATCTGTGCAATTCGGTGCTTCTCCGTTTTCCGAGGAGGTCTAATAATAATGAGGGCATATCCCAAAGCGGAATACACCCTTTCATAAATCAAGCGGTCACCGTCAATTCCCGGCATATTTTTTAAACAGTATCGTAGCGTTATGTCCGCCGAAACCGAGAGAATTTGACATTGCATATTCTATGTCCGCTTCTCTTCCTTTATTCGGAACAATATCCAGATCACATTCGGGATCGGGTGTATTATAATTGGTCGTTGCCGGGATATATCCCTCTTTAATCGCAAGAGAACACACAATAGCCTCAACGCCTCCCGCAGCACCCAAAAGATGCCCGGTCATAGACTTTGTGGAGCTTACGGCAAGCTTATATGCATGCTCACCGAAAACGCTTTTTATAGCTGACGTTTCAAACTTATCATTATAATTTGTCGATGTTCCGTGAGCATTGATATAATCCACATCTGACGGCTTTATTCCCGCATCGGCTATAGCAAATTCCATCGCCTTTGCGCCTCCCTCGCCGCCGGGGATGGGACTTGTGATATGATAAGCGTCATCGGTGGCTCCGTAACCCACCATCTCACATATAATGTCGGCGCCTCTTGCCTTTGCGTGTTCAAGCTCTTCAAGGATAAGAAATCCCGCACCCTCGCCCATAACAAATCCGTCTCTGTCCGCATCGAACGGACGACTTGCGATTTTGGGAGCATCGTTTGATGTAGACATAGCTTTCATGGCGCAAAATCCGCCGAAGGACAACGGAGTTATCGACGCTTCCGCACCTCCTGCTATTATAACGTCGTTTGAACCGTATTTAATATGTCTGTAAGCCTCGCCTATCGCATTCGTGCTTGACGCGCACGCCGATACCACATTATGATTTACACCGCGTGCGCCTGTTTTAATTGCGATCTGCGCCGCGCCCATATTTGAGATCATCATAGGAATAAAGAAAGGACTTATGCGTCCGGGACCCTTTTCGGCAAGTGTCGTATGCTGATCCTCCATAGTGGCGATACCTCCGACACCCGTACCGGTGATAACTCCCACACGCCATGTATCTTCCTTTTCCATATCAATTCCCGAATTTTCCAATGCTTCCGATGCGGCAATGAGAGCAAACTGTGTATACCGATCCATTTTTCTTGCTTCTTTAGCTTCAAAATATTCTTTCGGGTCAAAATCCTTTACTTCCGCCGCAATTTGACATTTATATTCCGAAGCATCAAAGCTTGTAACTTTATCCACTCCGCATTCACCGTTCTTAACGGCATTCCAAAAAGTCTTAATATCCTTTCCGATCGGCGTAATGCCTCCCAATCCCGTTACAACTACTCTTCTCATAAAGCTTCTTCCTTTCAAAAGTCTGATTTTAACACGACAGGCAAGACTATGTTTATGCCGCGCATAAAAATCAAATAATATATTAAACGGTTATATTTAATAAAACCTTGTAAATTTCGAATATGTGACGGCTTTTTGACGCCGTCACAGTTTCAATTATGCATTAGCGTTCTTTACATATTCAACGACATCTGCCACAGTCGAAATTTTCTCAGCGTCCGTATCGGGGATCTCAATATCAAATTCTTCTTCCAATGCCATAATAAGCTCAACCACATCCAAAGAATCAGCACCCAAATCATCTACAAATGATGCCTCCATTGTCACATCATCCTCGCTTACTCCCAACTGATCGACTACGATAGTTTTTACCTTTTCAAACTCCATCATTCACACCTCCTTTCACTGTGAATGGATATGTATATAACAGCAACCGCCGTTATAATCACATTACAAGTCCGCCGTCAACATTTATTACCTGTCCCGTAACATAACGCGACATATCCGAAACCAGAAACGCAACAACATCCGCGATCTCATCCGTTGTTCCGAATCTTGAAAGCGGTATTCCTTCAAGATATTTATTCCTGATATCCTCGGAAAGCTTATCCGTCATATCCGACTTGATAAATCC
>JAFLUR010000353.1 GCA_022508725.1 Oscillospiraceae bacterium | reverse complement strand
TTATGTGCTATAATAGGTATCAACTAACAGAAAAACAGGGAAAGCAGTATATTAAAATACAACATATTTTCAATATTGTTTTGTACGGATTTCAATATTGCGTTGTCTGTACAAAAAGCATCCGATATTGAAACAGTTTGTTTTCAATATTGATTTCAGAGGAAACAGGAGGCAAACAATGGAAAGAGAGGGCTTCACGGCAAAACAGATCGGTGAAAGGATAAAAGAACGCCGCACCGAATTAAGAATATCTATGGAAACACTGGGTAAGCATCTCGGGGTAAACAAGTCTACAATTCAGCGTTACGAATCAAAAGGTATTGATCCCAAAAAGAATTATATTCTTGTATCTGTCGCCGACGCACTTGATACAACGGTAGAATGGCTGACCGGATTGAGCGATGAAAAGGAATATGATATTGCTGCCCGATGCAGAAATGCCGTTGATAAGAATATATCGGCATTTATTGAGGAAATGACAAGCGCTGTTCCCGATGAGCTGCATCAGGAGCTTTTAACCGGTCTGCTCGGCTGCTTTGTCGATATGTTCAGTGTATTCAGCGTACATTTCGGAAATACGATGAAGGAAATACATCAGGCAGAGGAGGACAGCGGTCTCAAAGAATCTCTGATGAAGTATTCCATCGAAGCAAAGAATATTTATGAAAGTATATATCGACAGAGAATGGAACAGCCTGTCGAGGATATGAAACAGATGGCAGACTGTCTTTATCACTTATTTGATAAGTCGGGACGCGACTCCGTTATTGATATTTATGAGATTTGCGGCAAGGCAAAACAGCAATTAAAAAAATAAACGCGCGGCTATTGCAAAATATAAAAAGTTATGTTAATATAATTACACAGCATATATTTACAGTTCCGATTGCCGCGATAAGAAAGGAGATTATCAATGGCAAAAGGTTCGGTAAGAAAGAAAGGCAAGAAGTGGTATTACCGTTTCTATGTCGAGGACGAAAGCGGCAGACTTGTGCAGAAAGAGTATGCCGGAACGGAAAGCAAAAGCGAAACGGAGGCGCTGCTTCGCAAAGCTATGGAAGATTACGAAAGCAAGAAATTCATAGCCAAATCCGAAAATGTCGTATTGGGTGATTTACTTGATATGTGGATTGAAGAGGAGGTCAAACCCGGAAATCTCAGCAACGGTACCGTTATGGCATATCAAGGTACGGTCAGCCGTATTAAAGCTGATCCCATCGGTAAGCGTAAACTCAAAAGTATTACATCCGATCATCTGCAATCGTATATGGATTTACTGAGCTTTGGAGATGCGGATAACAAAGCGTTAAGTAAGGGATATATGAGATTATTCTCGGCGGTATTGCAGGGTGCGTTCAGATTTGCGGTATTCCCGAAACGTCTGATTACATTCAATCCGATGCAGTATGTGGTGAGAAGAAGCAAGAAAGAGGAGTATGAATTATTTGAAGATGAAAACAGCAATATTTCCTCGCAGGTTATTACTCATGACAAGTATCTCCGGCTTACGGATTATCTTGAGAAAAAGAAAAATCCCGCGCTGCTCCCTATACAAATAGCTTATTATACAGGCTTACGCATCGGGGAAGTATGCGGTCTGACGTGGCAGGATATTAACCTTGATGAGCAATATTTGACAGTACGCAGGAGTATTCGCTATAACGGTGTAAGGCACAAAACCGAAATCGGAACTACAAAGCGCAGTAAAATCCGTACGGTGGATTTCTGTGACACATTGGCGGAAATATTGAAAGACGCCAAGAAAGAACAGCAGAAAAATCTATTAAAATACAGTGAATTATACACCTGCAATTATTACAAGATTGTCAGGGAAAAAGACCGTACATATTATGAGGTTTATACGCTGCCGCAATCGGACGAGCAGCCGGAGGATTACAAAGAAATATCCTTTGTATGCACTCAGACAGACGGGAGATTTGAATCATCAAGCGCAGTTGAGCAGACCTGCCGCAGTATGCGTAAAAAACTTAAAGGCTTTGAGAATTTTCATTTTCATCAGTTCCGTCATACTTATACAAGTAACCTGCTGTCGGGATGCGCAGCGCCGAAAGATGTGCAGGAATTACTCGGACACGCCGATGTGAGTACGACAATGAATATTTATGCTCATGCTTCAAAGGAAACAAAACGCTCATCTGCAAGACTGCTTGATAAGGTAGTCGGCAGTGATTAAAAACTTTCCCTTGTTTCGGCTCATAAGGGTAAAAACAAGGGAAAAGCGAGAATTCTGTAATATGGGATATGCCGTAATCGGCATAAATATGAGGATTTTGCGAGGTTGGTAATATAAACCGGAATTTATTGACGAGACGCGCCGTGAAAATATATGCTATGCACTTTCAAAACTAATAGAAATGATACAAGGAAAACACTGAACAAATCAATATCAAAAAATAATTTAGAGCCTGTTTAGTATCTGAGATCATCGGATTTTTGAGCAGATTTTTCTGCC
>JAFLUR010000352.1 GCA_022508725.1 Oscillospiraceae bacterium | reverse complement strand
GCCGGCAGAAAAATCCGCTCAAAAATCCGACGATCTCAGATACTGAACAGGCTCTAAGCGGGATAATGCTTTCGGAAAGCGGTGAGGGATTTATGAAAAAATTTTTAAAGCCTTTGTGCGGGCTTGCGATAGGTGTTTTAAACGGTATATTCGGTGCGGGCGGTGGCGTCATAGCCGTATTTTTTCTGGAAAAATTTCTTGATACGGAGCCTAAAAAGGCTCATGCCGCAGCCGTTTTGATAATACTTATCGTAACTCCCGTCAGTCTGTTTTTTTATATAAAAAACGGCTATGCCGACTATAAAACGGCTGTGTTTGCCGCATTGGGCGGAGCGGTCGGAGGAATATTGGGGGCTAAACTTTTAAACAAAATAAAAACATCCGTGCTGCACGGCATATTCGCCGCATTTCTGCTTATCGCCGCATACAGGATGTTCGCCTGAGGAGGATATGTATGACTGTAATATGGATCATAATCGCCGGCTTTCTGTCCGGAATAATAAGCGGCATGGGTATAGGAGGCGGCGCAATTCTTATACCGGCTCTTACCTTTTTAATCGGTATGGAACAAAAAAACGCGCAATGCACCAATCTGATGTACTTTATACCGACCGCCGTTTTTGCGCTTATTGTTCATATTAAAAATAAAAATGTCGAAATAAAATCCGCCGTTTCAATACTTATATTTGCGGTTATCGGGGCGATCATGGGCGGAATAATCGCGGTGCGTCTGGAAAGCGGTCTGCTGAAAAAGCTGTTCGGGACGTTTCTTGCCGTACTTGCCGTAAGGGAAATTTATATCATTTTCAAAGAAAAACGGGACGCCGGATAAAAGGGCGGCGCCCCGTTCGGAAACTCCGAATAAAACATCGTTTCCTCAATAAAGTTTTTTATTCGATATATTTTTCGGTCAAAAATCTCACACAGTCCTCATTAAACTCTTCTTCCGTTATTCCGAATACCTTTTGTATATCGTCCTGATTTTTTATATATTCCGTGAGATACGGATAACCGTAATTTTCAACCACATACTCAACGACCGCCTTACCGAATTGGTACACCTCGGGATTTTCAAGCGCATCCGTAATATTTTTAAGCTGTTCCGTTGTCGGAAACGTACCGTCGCGCAGAGCCGGATTTACGGTTATCAAAAAGGATGCGTCCGCTTCTCTCGACATATAATGCGCCGTTCCCTCGCCGAGAAAAACATATATTTGACTGCTTATTTCGTGCGTGACCGCATGAGTAAATTCATGCAGGAGCAAATTTCCAAAATCGTTTTGAATATTCCATCCCATATTGTCATTATAAGAATACACGTTCAAAATCTTCCTGTTGGGATTGTAATAGCCGTTCATCGCGCCGGCTCGTGCGGAATATATTCCCTCATGAAGCCTCACATCATTAAAACGCTCCATTGTCGGATATACTGCTACACGGTATTTTTCGGAAGAAACCACACCGAGATTTGACGTTATCCTGTCATAATTGCTTTCGAGAATTTCTTCCGCACTTTCCGCCACATCCGAATCCCCGTCGTCATATTCGATAATAAAATGCTCGCTTTCTATTGTATTTTCAAGTCCCGTTTCGATATAAGCAAGCCTTACATACTCATACCATTCTTTTTCAAGCTCTTCCTTGCTTTTTTCGAGATATTTTTCAATATCGGAATTTTTGATAAGCTCCTTTATCCCGTCATATCCGTAGCTTTCTATGAGATATTCGACAAATGTGAAATGTGAAAGAGTGTAGTATTCCGCATCCGGTTCAAGAACCATGTCTATCGTCGGAAATGTGCCGTCGTTCATACGTTGAACAACATCCTCCATAACCCCGTAATAAAGATCGGTTTCATACCTCGGTATAAACTCAACAAGATAATTGGGAGCTTTTTTTGATATATTGTATATCAAAACACGACACAGCTCCGATGATGCGCCTAAGGTTATGTTTGCGGGATTGCGTGTGTATTCCTTATTGTCCGGGGATATCATATCTATGCCTTCCGCCGTTGAATATGTGCATACCCAATCCGGTATCTCGCTTTCTTTAATACCCTCTTTTTTTGCGACGACTTCTCTGAACGATTTAATATCGGGATATATCGTAACGCTTATTTTATCGGACATTTTCGTATTCAGATGCCTTGAAAACACCCTGTATGAGCCGTCAAGCGTGTCCGCCAATTTATCGATATCCGCGGCAAGTTCCTGCATACAGTAAAATTTACAGTATTCGCTCTCCTTTTGAAGATCAAATCCTCCCTTTGTATCACCGCCGCATGAGGAAGTGACAATACATATCAACACCGGTATAATTACAAGCTTAAAAACAGCTTTTACTTTTTTTAGCATAAATTAAAATTCCTTCTTTCCTCAGAGCCTGTTTAACATCCTCCGATCATCATTTTTTGGCATATTTTCCCTCCGGCTTTGTCCGAAATTTTTGAAATACACAAAGTATTCCCGCAAATTTCGTGCCGGCAGAAAAA
>JAFLUR010000351.1 GCA_022508725.1 Oscillospiraceae bacterium | reverse complement strand
CTCATTTTCGGCGGCATCATATTCGCAGCGCAACAGCTCGGTGTATGTGACGGCGCCCGGAACTTCTGTCATAAGCACAAGCTTCAATGATACGGAAACGGAACGGGAATATACATACCGCACGGGCAACGGAACCTCATTTGCCACACCGATGGTAACCGCATTTATAGCGGCGGCAAAATCAATTTATCCGGGTTTGACGGTCCGGGACGCGTTTGATATTGTAAGAGAGAGCGCGGAGGATATCGGCGATGAGGGATATGATACAACATACGGTTACGGCGTTATAAATATGAAGAAGGGTATTGATTATCTTATGCGTACCAAAGATATCGATATTCCGGCGATCGAACCGACATATGCGCCGACCGAGCCGCCGGATGTTCCGACCGAGCCGCCGTACGTTCCGACCGGTACACCGGATGTTCCGACCGAACCGCCGTACGTTCCGACCGGTACGCCGACGGATGCACCTACCGGCATACCTAAGGACAAACCTGAAAACACGCAGTCGCCTCCCCCCGATAAAAAACAGGGTGTTGTTTATATAACCGAAAACATGAAAGCCGGCACGATTTCCCTGAGGGCGGAACCGGCGGATAACCGGGAGATGCCCGATGTGCTTATCGTTGCGTTTTATGATGAGGGCGGAGGAATCGAAGAGATAGAAATATGCAATATTTCTCTTGCATATGACGATAATGTGGTTTATAATATAAAGGGAGCGGAATATAAGGTTATGGTCTGGAAAGAACTCGATTCCATGACCCCCGTGGATTATTTGACGGTCAGGGAATATACTTGAGTTGTTTTGCGGCATTACAGGAGATTTTAATACGGGTGGAAAGGATGAAATTAAGAGGAATGAATAAGATACGTTTTGATTTCGGAGTTAAGCCGGTCGAGACCGGTTACATAAAGGTGGACGGAAACTGTATTTATGATGATTCGAAAGGCTATGGGATATTAAATAAGGCGGAGGGCGTCGAAAAGGATAGGGGAGAGAAACCGCTGTGCCGCGATTATCTGCTCTTTGACAAAAATACATTTAGGGTAAAGCTTGATAACGGCGTGTATAACGTAAGAGTGTATTCCGGCGATTATGTTGACGAGGGAGATTTGGTCACAAAATTTACAATAAATTCAAAGCAGTTTGGATTATGGGTCAATGACGGCACCGTGCTCGAGCGCGTTTCGTCAGCGGAAGTGACCGACGGTATTATGGAATTTTATTTTGAGGGAAGACACGCTTGTCTGAATGCAATCGACATTGCGCCGTATGAAGATAAAGGCAGGCCGGAGGTTTCTTCAAAGGTGAATTCATGCCCCGAAACCCCTTGCGTTGAGCTTAGCTTTGCGGCTCTCGATAATATCGAAAAATACAGAATATACCGCAAAAATATGAAAAACGGTTTTATCGACAGGGTTTACGAAACCTCCGGGACGGTTTATAAGGACGAAGACGTCGATATATGCGGAAAATACAGCTATACCGTATGCGGACTCGATGATTTTGACTTTGAAACACAAAAATCGGACGCTTGTGATGTATATGTCACCGACGGTCGCATACTCACCCGCAAGATCGAGGGATTTACGGCGGATACATATTCCGACAGAGTGGAGATGAAATGGTCGGAATACAAAGACGCGCTTTGGTATAACGTATATCAAAAAGCACCCTACGGAAATTTCAAGCTTCTTGCAAGCGTAAAGGATACGTCATATACGGATAACGATGTAAAGACAACGGTTGAATTCGTATATGCGGTCGAGGCGGCAACTGTGAGCGGATTTACCGAAAAAACTCTTATAACCACACCCGTGCGGCATAAAAAATTCCGCAGGAAAATGGAGACTCTCGACAGGGGACTTATAGCCGTAAAGACGGCGGACGGAGTATTTTTGAGCTGGCGTCTTAACGGATACGAATTCAACAAGGGCATCGATTTCTGCCTGTTCAGAAACGGAGAGAGAATTACACGGGAAATTATAACCGACAGTACCAACTATCTCGACCGTGACGGAAAGGCGGGGGATAAGTACACGGTAAAGGCGGTAAAGGACGGTTATATGGAAAAGGACGGTTATACCGCCGAGGTACTTGATGCGCCGTATTTTTCGATTCCGATGGATAAGCCGGAGCCGTATACGACGCCGGACGGGAATACATACGACTATCACGCGAATGACGCGGCTGTCGCGGACCTTGACGGCGACGGTGAATATGAGCTTGTCGTAAAATGGGTGGCAAACGGAAAGGATAATTCACACAAGGGATATACCGGAGTTGTCTATCTTGACGGATATAAGCTTGACGGGACAAGATTATGGAGAATAAATCTCGGAGTAAACATACGTTCGGGAGCGCATTACACACAGTTTATGGTGTATGATTTCAACAATGACGGAAAAGCCGAAATGGTGTGCAAGACCGCCGACGGCACGATAGACGGAGTCGGAAACGTCATAGGCGACAAGAATGCCGATTACAGAAACAAGGA
>JAFLUR010000350.1 GCA_022508725.1 Oscillospiraceae bacterium | reverse complement strand
AAGGAGATTTGTATGAATAAGATTGAATTTCGAGACATGAATGTAACAGACCTGAAATTCCTCGCGGTGCTGCTTAGTACGGAAAGCATCACATCATCATTGCACACAAAACCTGTTTCATATAATGAGTTAATTTATGTATATGAAAAATATTGGATAAATGACGAAGATGAAAAGCATTTTATTATCTGCCGTAATAATCAACGAGTCGGTTGGATTAAGGTCAACGGACTAAACGGCAAAAACAAAGCATGGATTTCAATGCTTGTCATTGATACCGGTTATCAAAACAAAGGTATCGGGACGGCGGCGGTTAAATTTGCGGAAAATTATATAGAAAATAACGGCTTTATTTCAGTCGGAATACAAACTACCGCAGATAATACAAAAGCTGTTTCACTGTACCGAAAATGCGGATATAAAATTATCGGAAACAATCCGTTTAATGCGGAAAACGGATGTAAATACGATGCCTGTATTTTTGAAAAGCATCTGTAAACCGCAAAAAGTAATATAAAAGGGGCTGTTACAAAATGATTTCAAGAAATCATTTAACAGCCCCTTTTATTTTCGATAAATACGAAATCTTCGGTATTTGAGCAAAACAATATGCTCCGGCAAAATTACTCTTGTTCCGCAAGGAACGCATTGATATCAGATACCAGCTTATCGACATCCGCTCCGTGAACCATACACGCCTGTTCAAGCGATTCTCCGCTTGACGACGGACATCCGAGACAGTGCATACCGATATCGAGCAAAAAAGGCGCAATATCGGGATTAAGCTTAAGTGCGTCAAGAATGATAGTATCTTTTGTTACCTGTCCTGCCATGTTCAATCATTCTCCTTTCGTAAGATTTACTTCGGGAACAGTCTCCGAATTTTCGGTATTCCCGTTTTCTGTGTTGTTAAAAATGGCGTCAAATTCCTTATCATCAATTGTTTCGCGTTCTATTAAGGCCTGCGCCACTCTTTCAAGCGTATCCATGTTTTCCTGCAGCATAGTTATAGTTTTTTCATATTGCTCTGTAATTATACTGCTTATTTCCTCATCAATCTCAGATGCCGTTTTTTCCGAATAATTCTTTGAATGTCCGTAATCACGACCCAAAAATACCTCCTGCTCGCTTTCATACGAAACAGGACCTATATTATCGCTCATGCCGTATTTTGTAACCATACCGCGCACTATTTCGGTAGCTCTTTGAATATCACCGGAAGCGCCCGAGCTTATGTCATCGAGAACAAGCTTTTCCGCTACGCGTCCCGCAAGAAGGACCATTATACGGTTAAGCATATCATTTTTTGAAATATAGGATTTATCCTCATCCGGAAGATACATTGTATATCCGCCGGCTCTTCCTCTCGGAATGATCGACACCTGATGAACATTACAGGTCTTATCAACGATCTTTGCCACAATGGCATGACCCGCCTCATGATAAGCCGTAAGTCTTTTTTCGCTTTCCGTTATTATCTTGGATTTCTTTTCCGCACCCATCATAATTTTGATATTTGCATCCTCGAGATCCTTATTGTCAATAGCCGATTTATCTCTCCTTGCGGCAAAAATCGCCGCCTCATTCATAAGATTTTCGAGGTCCGCTCCGGTATATCCGGCTGTACCTTTTGCAAGCTTTTTCAGATCCACTTCATCCGTGAGAGTCTTATTTTTGGAGTGTACAACAAGAATTTCTTCTCTGCCCCTTATATCGGGAACATCGACCACAACCTGTCTGTCAAATCTTCCCGGTCTGAGCAGTGCCGGGTCGAGTATATCCGGACGATTTGTGGCGGCTATTATAATAACACCTTCATTTGCACTGAAACCGTCCATTTCCACAAGCAGCTGATTAAGAGTCTGTTCTCTTTCATCATGACCGCCGCCCATGCCCGCGCCGCGGCGTCTGCCCACAGCATCTATTTCATCGATAAAAATAATACAGGGACGGTTTTTCTTTGCCTGTTCAAACAGATCCCTTACACGCGCCGCTCCGACACCCACATATAATTCCACGAAATCGGAACCGCTTATGGAGAAAAACGGAACTCCGGCTTCTCCCGCAACGGCGCGGGCAAGCAATGTCTTACCCGTACCGGGCTGCCCCACCAAAAGAACGCCTTTGGGTATTCTTGCTCCGAGCTTTATAAATTTCTGAGGATGCTTTAAAAACTCGACAAGCTCTTCAAGCTCTGCCTTTTCCTCGGCAGCTCCGGCAACATCATTAAAGCATACCTTTCGTTTTTCATCGGCGCCGAGCTTCACATGACTTTTTGTAAATCCGCCGGAACGCGCACCGCCCTGCTGCTGCATTATAAAGAACCATACACCGAGTATAATGCCGACTATAACTATCGGAATTACAATCGAGACCCACCATGGAGTGGTTTTCGGCTTCTGAACGGAATATTCGATACTGCCGTTTTGAAGTTGAGCCATTATATCATCGCCTACATCGTCATAACACGCCGATATTGACGGAATATGGACGGTGACGCCATCGGGATATTCGGCGCTTT
>JAFLUR010000035.1 GCA_022508725.1 Oscillospiraceae bacterium | reverse complement strand
GATACGCGTTAAGAAGCATCTGAACAACCGTAACCGCCGTTGCGATAATTACTATATAAGCCGCTATTCTTACCTTAGACGGGATTATTTTTCTCAAAACCGATACAAGTACATTCGACATAATAAGAACCGTCGCGGCTGACAAACCCATTCCGAGACCGTTTTTCAGGCTTGTTGTGACCGCGAGTGTCGGACACATTCCGAGCAGCTGCACAAATGTCGGATTTTCTTTTATAAGTCCGTCCGTGAATACAGCCATATTGTTTTTCTTCATTTTATTCCTCCATTCCGCCGCACCGAAAGCGGCACAAATTGCAACATGAATAAATTCGGTTTATTTTCCCGTACTCAGGGAACCCGCCGCATTTACGGACTCGTTGACGCCCTTTGTAACGGCCTTTGATGTGATGGTGGCGCTTGTTATCGCATTTATCTCATTATCTCCCGCGCCGCTCTTGACCACCTTTTCTATCTTTCCCTTACCCTTGTACTGCATACGGAATTCGGGTTCCGTCGCCTTTGCGCCGAGTCCCGCCGTTTCCGACTGACTTATTATATCAACTCCGGAAACGGTCATATCGCCGTTTACGCCTACAATCATTTCTATCGCTCCGCCGTAACCGTTGGGACCTGCCGAAACACACCAGCCTATCGTTTCTCCGTCTTTTTTTGCTTCATATACCGAGTTTACGCTCTCACATTCCTCCGACGGCTCAAAATCGATCTCCTCAAAGCTGTCCGCCTCCGGCATAACGCTTTTCATTGCATTGTTTGTTTTTTCGATCATATTTTGTTCTATGACGGGCGCGGTGAAGTTGTTCACACAGGCAAGCAGCAGTGCGGCGACAGCCGTTACGGCGCATAATATGCCTCCCGTTTTCAAAATTTTTATACCGTTATTTTCCTGCATTTCGACTCGCCTCCCCAAAGCTCTTTGTTCTCACAAATCTGTCAATAAGCGGAGAAACGACATTCATAAGCAGTATCGAAAAGGATACTCCCTCGGGATATCCCCCGAACATTCTTATAAGGAATGTCAGTATTCCGCAGCCTGCGCCGAATATAAGCTGTCCCGCAGGCGACGTCGGCGTTGTCGTATAGTCGGTCGCCATAAAGAACGCGCCGAGAAGCAGTCCGCCGGTGAATATATTATAAAGTGTATATGTAATATCCATGCGCTCTTTTCCGAAAAGGAATATCAAAATCGCAAACACGCCGATATATGCAAACGGTATTTTCCAGTCGATTACCCTGCGTATAAACAGATACGCCGCACCTATCAGGATCATGACTCCCGACGTTTCGCCTATCGTTCCCGGCTTTATTCCGAGGATCGCGTCCTTGAGAGCGGGCAGAGTTCCCTCCGACACGCCTTTCAATATCGCAAGCGGTGTTGCCGAGGAAACGGCATCGATACCCGCACCCGCAAACGGCTCGTGAAAGGTCGTCATTGCTCCCGCCCATGCAATAAGCATAAAGCACCTTGCCGCAAGAGCCGGATTCATGAAGTTTTTGCCGAGTCCTCCGTAAAGCTGTTTTACTATAATTATCGCAAACACGCTGCCGATACATACCATCCAAACGGGAATATACGGCGGCATATTGAGCGCGATAAGCAGTCCCGTGACCACAGCGCTCAGATCCTTCACCGTTACGGGCTTTTTTAACGCTTTTTGATACAGTCCTTCCGCCAGCACCGCCGACACCACAGCGGCAAGAACGACAAATGCGGAGCGAAATCCGTACAGATATATGCCGGCTATCGTTGCGGGAATAAGCGCGATGATAACGTCAAGCATAATAGATGAAACGGTTTCCTCACGATGTATGTGAGGTGATGATGATACTATATATTTCTCAGTGTTTTCCATTTTTTCCTCCATAAATCATTCTTTCCGGGCGCGCCGCTTTTCGGCAATTATTTGTTTCATAAGCCGTATATTCTGTACCGGATGCTGTTTTCCCGGACAGAGATATGAGCATACGCCGCACTCAATACAATCCATTACATTATATTTTTCCGCCATCTCAACATTGTTTTCACGGGCATATTTGTTGATATAAAGCGGCATAAGACGCATGGGACATAAATTCACGCATTTGCCGCATCTTATGCAAACCATATCCTCGTCAAAATTCTCCGTGCTTTTTGATAATGCGAGTATACCGGACGATGTTTTTATGATCGGAACATCGAGCGAAAACAATGCCGTTCCCATCATGGGACCGCCCGCGAGAACCTTTCTCGGCTCCTTTATAAATCCGCCCGCCGCATCGAATACATAGGAAACCGGAGTTCCGGTAAGGACCTCATAATTGCACGGCTGCGCCACGCAATCGCCCGAAACGGTAACGATACGCGATATAAGAGGCATACCCGTTGTGAAGATATTTCCTATCGATACCGCGGTGTCTACATTGATAACCACGCAGCCGACGTCCGCCGGAAGTCCGCCCGCCGGAACGACCTTGCCCGAAACGGCGTTTATAAGCTGTTTTTCCGCGCCCTGCGGATATTTTGTTTTAAGCGGGACGATGTGTATATCCCCGCTCTTTGCAGCCTCCGCTTTCATTGATTCTATAGCGTCCGGCTTGTTCGTTTCTATGCCGACATAACCCTCTTTGAGTCCGAATATGTGCATTACCGTTTTTAAGCCCAGCAAGACCTCGTCGGGATTTTCGAGCATTTTGCGGTGATCCGAGGTCAGATACGGCTCACATTCCGCGCCGTTGACGATAACATGGGTTATTTTCTTCTCTTTCGGAGGGGACAGCTTTACATGAGTCGGAAATCCCGCTCCGCCCATGCCTACAATACCCGCCTCCCGTATAAATCCGACCAGCTGCTCCGGCGTATAATTTTTGTAATCACCCTTGGGCGATATCTTCTCGCACACCTCATATTTCCCGTCATTTTCTATAACAACGGCAGTAACCATAGCTCCCGATGTGTGAAGTCTCGGTTCCACAGCCTTGACCGTGCCCGACACCGATGAATGTACCGGCGCGGAAACAAAAGCCTGCGTATCGGCTATCTTCTGCCCGACCTTGACCGTGTCCCCGACCGCGACCGTCGCTTCAAGCGGCGCTCCTATATGCTGTTGAAGCGGATATGTATGTATTTCGCAGCCTTCAAGCTTTTTGATCGGGACGGTATTGGTTGCGGACTTATGGTCGTCTATGTGCAGACCGCCCCTGAATGTAAGAGCCATAATATTTCCTCCTTTTATTGTAAGGGAATCATCCGAAACAGGCTGTTTCCCCGTAATATTCGATTTTATCCGCAATATGCGAATGATGTTTGTTTATACCGAGCCCCTAAACGTCGGTATTAAGGAAATAACCGGATAAATCAATATCAAAAAAACATCGCAAGCGCAACTCGTTTTATGCGTCGGATATATATTTTTTTGTAAATTATTTTTTTGATTTCCTTGAAGCCGGTGTTTTCCCCAAAAATGTTTGTGCAATCTGACAAGCGGTACAATGATTTTTTAACCGCCCTTTATATAATACCACAAAATTTATGCAAAATCAATCAAAAACATTAAAATATATTAAATTTATTGGGCTATTGATGCTCCAATTAAATCTTGAAGAATTATGCGATGAACAAACTGCGAAAGTCAAGGAAGAAAATCGCAGGAAAACGCGTGTTTTTCAAGGTTTTCCGACGCAGAATTTCGCAGTTTGGGCAAGCAGAAAATTCAATAGTCGGTTGGAGCATCAATATAATAATTATATTGTAACAAGTCCCGGTTAAGAACCTTTCAAAAGCTCAAAATGCCGGCGCAAAAAAATACAACAAGGACCCCAATCCGAGGTCCTTGTAAGGTTTTTCCGTTTGTTTCCGGAGCTTTTTAATATTTTTTTCAATTTCTTTTTTTGCCTTTTCCGCCCTTTCCGGCTTTTTCTCTCTTAAGAGCTCTTTGTTTTTCTTTCCATATCGCCCAGAAAGTACCGGCGATGAATATCGATGAATACGCGCCCGCAAAAACGCCCACGATAAGAGGCAAAGCAAATTCTTTAATCGAAGCAACACCTATTATATACAAAAGCACTATCGTAATGAGCGTTGTTACCGTCGTATTTATCGTTCTTCCCATCGTAGCCGCGATACTCGAATTTACGATCTCCGCAACAGATTTGCTCCTTGCCGTTTTCATATCCTCACGAATTCTGTCAAATACAACGATGGTATTGTTTATCGAATATCCGACAACCGTAAGCATAGCCGCGATAAAGGTTGTATTGAGCGGCAGATATGTTATCGCGTATACCGAGAACATTATCAAAATATTGATAACAAGCGATACGACCGCCATGACAGCCGAGCTCCACTCGAATCTGAACGCAATATATATAAGGATCAGTATAATTGCAATAATCGTATAAAGCAGTGTTTTCTGCTGCACCTGTCTGCCGAAATTCGGCGTAGCCGTAGCGACCGACATCGCCTCATCGGCATTAAGCGAAAATTCCTCTTTAAGCGATGTAAAAACTTTGTCTTTGACATCATCCTCGATATGAGGCGTCTTTATAAGCACATGAGTACCCGTTCCCGAGCGCTGAACTATGGCGTCAACACCGGTGCCGTCCTTGATAACGGTCTTGATGCGGTCAACATCTGTATTCGACTCGTTTTCCATATCGACCTGCATTCTGACTCCGCCCATGAATTCTATATCAAAGTTAAATCCGCCCTTCACGACAAACATGATTATTCCGGCAACAATAACAACAATGGGAATAATCAAATATTTCATTCTGTTTTTTACATAATCTATATTCTTCATTATATCATCGCCCCCTTTATACGCGGAATAATTTGCGGTTCGTTACATTTATATGCACAAGCTGTTTGAGAAGGAATTTCGTTATAACTATCGCCGTAAACATACTTACCGCGACACCTATGCCGAGAGTAAGAGCAAAACCGCTCAAAGTGCCGATACCGGACATATAAAGAACAACGCAGGTTATGAAAGTTGTTATGTTTGAGTCGAAAATCGCCGAGAACGCCTTTGAAAATCCCGCATCGACCGACGCCTTTATCGTCTTTCCGACCCTGAGCTCCTCTTTCATTCTTTCAAATATAATAACATTCGCATCGACCGCCATACCTATCGACAATATAACGCCCGCGATACCCGAAAGACTGAGGTTTACTCTTGCCAAGCCGAGAATAAGGCTTACAATGCCCACATATATCAAAAGCGCAAGATCGGCTATAAGACCGTTCACACCGTAAATGATTATCATAAATATCATAATAAGAACAATACCGATACCCGCGGCGGTAAGACTTGTCGGCAGAGCGTCCTTTCCGAGCTCCGCGCCGATCGTATCCTTTGTTATGACCGAAAGCGAAAACGGCAGCTGACCGGACTTTATCTGATTTGCGAGCTGCTTTGCTTCCTCCGTTGTAAAGTTACCCGAAATTATACAGGAGGATCTGATCTCCGATGATACTCTCGGTGCCGAAATGATATCGTCATCCATCATAATGGCGATATAGTTCTCACCCGTAGCTGCCTTTGCGGCAGCCTCTCTTGTCGCCGCGGCAAACTTTTCACTCGCCTCGTCACTGAATGTGATCTTTACGATATTCTCCGGATTTCCTCCGTTCTGAGCCGGTTCATAAGCATAGTCGGCGGTCTTTATACCGGTAGCGCCGTCAAGAACAAGCTTGTTGTTCGAATCGACAAATGTCAGCTTAGCCATCGACCCGAGCAATGACGCCGCGCTGTCCGTTTCAAAAACAGACGGTATTTCGACCGTGATCTTATCACTGTCACGGCTTATGCGAGCCTCACTGTAGCCCTGAGATGTGAGACGGGTTTTGAATATAGCCTCGACCACGTCCATCTCCGCCTCCGACGGATTGGGTTTATTCGCCTGAAAGCTGATAACCGAACCGCCCGCAAGGTCAATTCCCTTTCTGATGCCTCTTTCCTCATCAAACACACCGTCATAATCATATCCGGCAATGCTTACCCCGAAAAATGCAAGGTAATTAAGACCGAGCGCAACTATGAGCATGAGTGCAAGAATCAGGATACTTTTTCTTTTCATGTTATACATACATTCCTTTCTTTCGCGTTTTCACGCTGTTTTTATTTCTGTAATATATTGACTGTCCGTCTTATTTTTCCGGCATTTTTCAATTTCCGGATATACGGGGATATAAATAAGACACATACTTTATTATATATCCCAAACCGCCAAGAGTCAAGTGTTTTGAAAAAATTCCGACAAAATATTAAAATTTTTCTTGTTTTCATCTTGCGCAGAGAATATAAATGCGATACAATATAGTATAGTATGTTTATGAAATACCTTGAGAGGAAAAAATATTCCCGTAAAGTATCGAAAGGAAGTAATAATTTGGAAACCAATTCGGATAAGATAAGAAAAGAACGTATTTTAAAATTTATGCGAAGCAAGGAATACACTCCGATGAAAATGAAAGAATTGTGTATTCTTTTCGATGTTCCGAAATCTCAGAGAAACGAGCTTGCGAAAATACTCGCCGACCTTGAGGCGGAAAGAAAAATTTCGGTAAATCGCGCAGGAAAATATATCGCCGCAAGCCGGGACGGAAAAACCGCTGCCGGAGTGCTTTCATGCAGCGGACGGGGATTTTTCGGATTTATCGCGCAGGAAAACGGAGACGACGTTTTTATCCGCGGCGAGGATATGGGAACCGCCCTTGACGGAGATACCGTCGTTGCGGAGGTGTTCGACAAACGCGGATATAAAAACGAGCGGCGCGAGGGGCGGGTCGTAAAGATCACAAGCCGCGCAAACACCTCTCTCATCGGCGTTATTACGGAAAAGAAGAACAAGCTGTACAAAATGAAATGCGACAACGAAAAAATATATGCCAAAATACGCATAGAGCCTCGTAATATGGCGGGAGCGGAGATAGGCGACCGGGTCATTATCGAGATCACAAGGTATGAGGGATATTATCTGTTCGGAACGGTCAAAAAGATATTGGGAAAACAATCTGAATTGATAAGTCTCACGGAAAGTATCATATACGAGCATAAAATTCGTACCGAATTTCCGAAGTCGGTCTTGGAAGCCGCCCAAAAAACACCATCCGAGATCTCACCGGAGGATACGGTAAAAAGACTTGACTTGCGCGGAAAGAATATTTTCACGATAGACGGCGATAACTCAAAGGATTTCGACGATGCGGTGTCGATAGAAAAAACCGAAACCGGGTTTATTCTGGGCGTTCATATCGCCGATGTCACGCATTATGTGCACGAGGGTGAAGCTCTTGACAAAGAAGCCTTTGAAAGAGGCACAAGCGTGTATCTTGCCGACAGAGTGATACCCATGCTGCCGGAAAGGCTGTCAAACGGCATATGCAGTCTTAATCCGAACTGCGACCGCCTTGCTTTAAGCGTTATCATGAATTTCGATAAGGACGGAAACCGTCTCGGCTACAAAATTCACAAAAGCGTAATACGTTCATGCGAAAGAATGACTTATAAAAACGTGTCGGCAATTCTTGACGGAGGGAATAAGGAGCTTTTGAAAAGATACAAAAGCATAGTTCCCGATCTGAAGCTCATGAAACGGCTGAGCGCAAAGCTTGAAAAACAGAGAGAACGCAGAGGATGCATTGATTTTGATATGCCGGAGGTTATTCCCTTAATAAATGAACGGGGCGAGCCTGTCGGAGTGGTCTCGGAGGAAAGGCTCGTATCTCACAGAATGATAGAATCCTTTATGCTTGCGGCAAACGAGGCAGTCGCAGAATTTGCCTCGGAAAAGGAGCTGCCGTTCATATACAGGGTACATGAAAATTTAAGCCCCGAAAAGCTTGCGGCGGTGAGAGAATTTCTGCAAAAGCTGAATATACGTCTTGTCGGGCGCATAGACGAAAACAACCCTCTTCGTCCCAAACAGCTGCAAAGCGTTCTCAACCGCACAAAAGGCACTCCCGAGGAAAAAATGGTATCGATATATCTGCTGCGCTCGATGATGAAAGCGAGATATTCTCCCGAATGTTCCGGTCATTTCGGACTTGCGGCGGAATATTACTGCCACTTCACCTCTCCCATAAGGCGCTATCCCGATCTTGCGATACATCGCATATTAAAGGAAAAGCTCTCGGGAAAAATAGGAAAAAGACGGTTTGCCGCTCTTACCTCATTTGCAGCCGGCGCGTCGGTAAAATCCTCCGAAAAGGAGATCGAGGCGATGTACTGCGAAAGAGAGGTTGACGATCTTATGAAAACGGCGTACATGAGCCGGTTTATAGGCTCGGAATTCACCGCGAAAATATCGTCCGTCACCTCATTCGGGATTTTTGCCGAGCTTGAAAACGGGATAGAGGGACTTATACGCCTTGAAACAATGCGGTCGGATTATTATACTTTTGACGAGTCCGTGTTTCGCCTCATCGGGGAGCGCACCGGCAGAATTTACAATATCGGCGATACTCTCGAGGTTGTGCTTGTGCGGGCGGACACCGAATCAAGGCAGATAGATTTTGTCCTGAAAGAGGACGCGACAAAAGAAAGCATTGACAGGGCGGCGCGCAAAGCGTCGGTCAAGGTAAGCATTGACCGACTCGGACGTCCCAAAAAAAGCGGTGAAAAGAGAAAAAGCGGCGGCAGGCGCAAATCGGCAAAAAATAAAAATTATTACAATAAAAAAAGCAAAGGAAAAAGCGGCGGAAAAAGAAGAGGACATTAAAAAACGGTTGTATTCGAAACAAAAATAAAATACCCGGGGAAAATATTTTCATATCGTAAAAACCGGAAAAGGAGGAGCTTAATTATGGGATTATTCGGAGGGGGCTATATGAAAGAGGGTCCCGGCGTGGATAAAAACGCGCCCAAAAAGAAAGGTATATTCCTTTACACGGAAATATTTATAAGGAAATTCTGGAAAATCGTTCAGATAAATCTGCTCTACACGCTGTTCAGTCTGCCCATGCTGGCGCTGACATATTTTATCGCGCCCGTTTCATCCGATTTTGTGGCAAGGATAGCCGGCGACGCCGCATCCGACCCGTCGGTCACAGCCGAGCTTCAGATGGGATTTCGTACCATGTTCGCGCTCGTAATCACAATACTGTGGGGTTCGGGACCGGCAAGCGCGGGATATGCTTATATTCTCCGCTGTTTTGCACGGGAGGAGCACGCATGGATATGGAGCGATTTTCTCGATAAGATCAAAAGCAACCTTAAACAGTCTGCGGTTGTCATTATTGTCGATATTGCGGTGCTTATACTTGAAATAAACGCCGTTGTGTTCTATTTTTCGGCATTCAAGGCGACCGACGATACAATGTGGCTTATTCTCACATTTGTCACACTGTTTATCTTTATGCTGTATACATTCATACACTTTTATATATATCAGATAATGGTGACATTTGAATGTACCGCGGCACAGCTTTATAAAAATTCAATCTTATTTGCATTTGCAAAGCTGCCGATGAACCTGTTTTTCTTTTTATTTACAATATTTGTTCTTACGGCAATTGCAATGCTTATGCCGCCGGCTGTTGTCATCATGCTGTATTTTATCGCCGGTATAACATTCTCCGTATTTCCGATAGCCTTCTACTCGTCAAGAAGTATATTGAAGGTGATAAATCTGAAGAATAAGCAGACCGCACGGAAACGAGAGGGGGATGAATAATATGGCATTTATTGCCGGAGAATACGATGTCGCCGTAATAGGCGGCGGTCATGCCGGAACGGAGGCGGCTCTCGCCTCGGCAAGGCTGGGCTGCAAAACCGTTCTTTTTTCGATAAGTCTTGACGCGCTCGGAAATCTCCCCTGCAATCCAAGCATAGGCGGAACCGCAAAAGGACATCTTGTCCGTGAGATAGACGCGCTCGGCGGAGAAATGGGAAAAGCCGCGGACGCCTCATTTATACAGTCGAAAATGCTTAACCGCGGAAAGGGTCCGGCGGTACATTCGCTCAGGGCTCAGATAGACAGGAAAACATATCACAGAGAAATAAAAAAAAGGCTTGAATATCAGCAGGGACTGGATGTAAAACAGGGCGAGATAGTTAAAATACTCACCGATGAAAACGGCATAAGCGGCGTTGAAACACATACCGGAATCTGCTATTCGGCAAAGGCGGTCATTATCGCCTCCGGCACATATTTGAGGGGAAAGATCCTTATGGGCGAGTATGAGCGCGAAAGCGGTCCGGACGGTATGTTCCCCGCAAAACAGCTTTCGCAATGCCTTAGGGATATGGGTATCAGGCTTGTGCGCTTTAAAACCGGAACGCCGGCGCGTATTCACGCGGACAGCATAGATTTCTCACAAACGGAAGAGGAGCACGGTGATGAAAATATCGTGCCTTTTTCCTTTCAGACCGAAACACCCGGAAAAAACCGTGTGATATGTCATATGCTGTACACAAATAAGGAGACTCACAAAATAATACTCGATAATCTGTCAAAAGCGCCGCTGTACAACGGCAGAGCGGAGGGAGTGGGGCCGAGGTACTGCCCGTCCATAGAGGATAAAATCGTCAGATTTTCCGATAAGGAGCGGCATCAGCTGTTTATAGAGCCTATGGGACTCGATACAAAGGAGATGTACGCGCAGGGAATAAGCACCGGTCTGCCCGAAGATGTGCAGATACAGATGATGCGGAGCATAAAGGGTCTTGAAAATGTTGAGATAATGCGCGCCGCTTATGCCATAGAATACGACTGCTGCGATCCCACGCAGCTTTATCCGTCGCTTGAATTCAAAGAAATAAGCGGCCTGTTCGGAGCGGGTCAATTCAACGGCACAAGCGGATATGAGGAAGCTGCGGCGCAGGGGCTTATCGCAGGAATAAATGCCGCAAGAAAAATAAAAGGTATGCCTCCCGTTATAATAGACCGTTCACAGGCATATATAGGCACACTTATCGATGACCTTGTAACCAAAGGAACAAATGAACCGTACAGAATGATGACGTCACGTTCGGAATACAGACTGCTTCTGAGGCAGGACAATGCCGATGAGCGCCTTATGCCCATAGGGTATGAAATAGGACTTATCCCCAAAGATGTCTATGACAAAATGCTTGATAAGCTGGATAAAACAAAGGCGGAAATAAAGCGGCTTGAAAAAACATCGGTTTCACCGGCGGATGCGAACAAAATTCTCGGAAATGCCGGAACATCGCCGGTAAAGAACGGCGTAAGGCTTGCCGATCTTTTAAAGCGCCCCGAAATAAGCTATGACGCTCTTGCCGACGCGGACCCGGAAAGACCCGTTTTAAGCAGGGAAATATGCGAACAGGTTGAAATACGAATCAAGTACGACGGATATATTGCGCGTCAGATTTCTCAGATCAACCGGTTCAAAAAAGCCGAAAATAAACTTATTCCCAATGATATCGATTATAACGGCATAAACGGACTGAGACTCGAAGCACGGCAGAAGCTCAGCAAAATAAGACCGCTTTCGATCGGACAAGCGTCAAGAATTTCGGGAGTTTCCCCCGCGGATATATCGGTGCTTATAGTATGGCTCGAGGTAAATAAATCATGAATGACCGATACAGAATAAAATATCAGAAACGGAAAACAATTGCCATATATATAACCGACAATGCCGAAATAGAGGTACGCTGTCCCATAGGCACGACGGATAATTCGATAAAAGCGTTTGTGGATCGGTCCGGCGAGTGGATAAGCAATGCGCTTGAACGTAAAAAAATGCTGATAAACGACAGACAAAGCTTTGAAATAACCGACTCGGCAAGGCTTTTGGGAAAGATATATCCGGTAAAATATATTTCCGGGCAAAAATTCGGTTTCAACGGAGAATATTTTTATCTTCCCGAGGGCATATCCGGCAATGATGCCCGTGAAAGAATAATAAAGGTATACAAAGCGATCGCAAAAAGCTATATAATAAAAAAAGCCAAAACAATCGCGGACGCGTCCGGATATAAGCCGTCCGGAATACATATAACCTCCGCAAAAACAAGATGGGGTTCATGCAGCGGAAGAAACAGCATAAATTTTTCATGGCGGCTTATCATGGCAAGTCCCGCCGCAATCACCTACGTTATCGTGCATGAGCTTTCACATATTGCAGAGCATAATCACAGCCGGCGGTTTTGGGAATTGGTGGAATGCAGCTTTCCCGAATATAAGTCGGCTGAAAAAGAGCTTAAAACTCTTGCCGCATTGATTGCCCATGAAAATTGGGATTAATACCGATCATCGAAACAACAGCAGGCAAATACGGCGGCATAAATTCCGCCTGTCTGCGTCAGCTCCGGGCAGGCGCCAAGTTTTCCTGCGGTTTTCTTCAAAGAATTTCACAAGAACTTCCTTGACTTTCATTTCTTCGCATAATTCTTCAAGATTTAATTGGTGGATCAATAAGAGCCTGTTTAGTATCCTCCAATCATCATCTTTTTGGCATATTTTCCCGCAGGCAA
>JAFLUR010000349.1 GCA_022508725.1 Oscillospiraceae bacterium | reverse complement strand
CGGCAGAAAAATCCGCTCAAAAATCCGACGATCTCAGATACTGAACAGGCTCTTAAACCGGTGTTTCCCTTACTTTGCCGAAAACTCATATTCCGTGGTAAAACGGTATTCTTCACCCGCTTTTAAAATCGGAGAGGGGTAATGGCTGTACTTCATCGAATTCGGGAAATACTGTGTTTCAAGGCAAAACGCCTGATGCTTTTCATATACCGTTCCATCCTTGCAGACCCTGCCGTTTTCCGTACCGTTTGTCGTATAAAGCTGAACGGCGGGTTTATCGGTATACATTTTCATTGTTATGCCGGTATCGGGCGAAAATGCCGTTGCCGCAAGGCGGTAGCCGCGCCCGTCTATAACAAAATTATGATCGTATCCGCCGAACATATTTATCTGTTCGAAATCCGCCGATATATCCCGGCCTATAGGCTTTGGCTCACGAAAATCAAACGGGGTCCCGTCAACGGTCAGAATTTCTCCGAAAGGCATACACTCCTTGTTGTTGGGAGTGTAAAAACCGGAATTGATCTGAAGCACCTGGTTATAAATATTCCCGCTTGAATGTCCCGAAAGATTGAAATAGCTGTGATTGGTGAGATTTACCGCGGTATCCTTGTCGCTCATTGCCCTGTATTCGATCTTAAGCGAATTTTCCTTTGTAAGAGTATAGGTCATTTTCACTTTAAGAGTTCCCGGAAATCCCTCTTCCATGTCCGGACTTTCAAGTATCATTTCGACTCCCGGCTCTCCGCCGCTCTCTCCCTCATAAGCCTCCCATACCTTTTTGTCAAAACCGAATATACCGCCGTGCAGACTGTTTCTTCCTTCATTCGCCCCGACCTTGTATATTTTTCCCCCGATCTCAAACTCGGAATTTTCTATGCGATTTGCATATCTGCCTATTGCCGCGCCGTAAAATCCGTAATTGTCAAGGTACTCCTCCAAGCTGTCGCGTCCGAGAACAACATCGATTTTCTTTCCGTCCGCCGCCGTAAAATACAGATTTTTTATTATTCCTCCGTAATTAAGCACCTCGGCGGAAAGTCCTTTGCCGTTGTCAAGCTTTATAATATAAACCTCTTCCCCGTCTTTTGTTGTTCCGATCAAATCCTTTGATACGCTCATATTTATCCTCCTCGTAAATATCGAATATTTTTATTTCCTGAATATATAATATCTCACCCGACAATTTTTGTCAAGACCCGTTATTTCGTTGTTATAATAACATTGCTGCCGTTCCAATCCACGTCAAAACCGATAATCTCGCCGATATCGCGCAGCTTATAATAATTGTTGTTCCTGATATTGTATCCTTTCGGCGCGTATTCGATTCCGTCCACACGGAAGCTGCTCATATTTACGGGGTTAAGCACTCCCTTTACGTCCGCTTGCGCATTAAGCTCGCCTCCGACGAACGTATACGGAGTTTTTGTGTCTATCCATAAAATACCGTTTACAATGTCCGGGACGACGTTGAAGCTGTCGCCCGTTCCGTCTGTCATCGCGGCTATGTCCCGCAGCTTGATGTAATTATTGCCGGAGATATTGTATACCGTAACCGTTTTCGGCTGTCCGTTTACAAATATCTCCTCGGTGTCGCTTATTATATATTGTATTATGTCATTCATAAACGATGTGAGCCGGTCCTCTCTTTTGTAATACGCCTCGGGACAGGCGGGAACGGACGAGCGATCCCACGACAGTCCGCTGCTCAGATAATCATCATCGCTCACAAGATACGAGAAAATCACTCCCGCTATTCCCGATGAAGAAATGCTCTGAGTGTCGATTATATACCAATTTCCGTCTATGCATACCACATTCCATTGATGGTCCGGATTTCTCGAGTAATCATCGGCATGGACATAAAAGCATCCGATCCCCATTCCGTCGCACAGCGCTTTGAATCCTCTGGCATATCCCGAGCATTGCGCTTCATGATATACAAGCGATCCCCATGCCGTGTTGGCGCGGTTTTGCGCCCAGCTTTCCGCATATGTACACGTTGTGGAGATAAATCCGCATGCGGCTCTGACTTTTTGCTGATCTGTCATACCCTCCACTATATACTCGTTAAGGAACGCCGCGACGGCGTCCGCCACGTCGTCAAGCTCACCCGACGATAAAGACGGTCCGTAAACCGAACGCGAATGATATTCTCCCGTCATTTTTACGGAATTTCTGTCCGCCGCATATGCTCCGGATACCGTAAGCGCCAGCGCCGCGGCAACAAGTGCCGGAATCACACACAATGTTTTTAATGTTTTTTTCATGATAAACCTCCGTTTCACTGCTGAAGTGCCGGGATAATGCGTTAATGAAAATACCGGCCGGCCGCTGTTTTTTATACACCGATCTCAAGGGAAGGATATTCGCAAAAACGCGCCGGGATGAGCCGCAAAGGAGCTTTCCGGAATATATTCGCCGTGCCTGTCCGGTTTTAGAGCCTGTTTGTATTCCTCCAATCGTTGGATTTTTGAGCGGATTTTTCTGCCGGCAAAGCACAAAATTCGCGGGAATACTTTG
>JAFLUR010000348.1 GCA_022508725.1 Oscillospiraceae bacterium | reverse complement strand
TTCTGATTACCCTGATATCAACATTATGCTGTCTGTTGTAATCAAAAAACAATGTCTCCGCCATTCTCTTGCCCTCATCGTAGCATGAACGAATGCCTATCGGATTTACCGAGCCCCTGTAGCCTTCCGGCTGCGGATGCACCTGCGGATCGCCGTATACTTCCGATGTGCTCGCCTGCAATATCCGCGCATTGATTCTCTTTGCCAATCCCAACATATTGATAGCGCCTAAAACACTTGTTTTGGCTGTTTTGATCGGATTATACTGATAATGCGGAGGACTTGCCGGGCAGGCGAGATTGTATATTTGATCGACTTCGATATACAGCGGCTGTGTTATATCATGGCGAATAAATTCAAAATTTTGATCAGGCATCAAATGACGTATATTGTCTTTGCTGCCCGTAAACAAATTATCAGCACAAATCACCTCGTTTCCCTCTTTAATAAGTCTGTCGCAAAGGTGTGAGCCTAAAAATCCCGCGCCTCCCGTTACCAATATTCTTTTCACTTAAATCATCATCCTTAACTATAAATTTTTCACGTTGTTACAAAATAAATACCGGTTACAATTCAAGTCTGTTCTTAAATTTTACAAATCAAACACACATCATCCTTTATAAGACCATACTGAGTAATCTCCGCGTCACCAAACACATCTTTGGGTGAATAAACCGTTATTTTCAGTCCGAACTTTTCCAACCTTTCCTTGTAATCCTTTCCGTACAGTCTCATATGATCATCTTGTCCGAATCTTTCCGTTCTCTCTTCCGAAGTCATTTCGGATATATCTTCATCCGTAACATTATCCGTGCATATCGGAAAGGATAAAATTATATTTCCGGTCGGTTTTAACACACGCATAAGCTCCTTTACTGCCGTTTCATCATTTTTTACATGTTCCAAAACATGATTTGCAATGATATAATCGAAATAATTGTCTTTGAACGGAATATCTGTCATATCAACCTTTAATTCTCCCGGAAGAATGGGACTGAAATCAGCCGGATAATATTCTGTTTTTTTGTTGCATTTTATTGCTTTGCTTAATAATTCTTCAGACCACTGAGGTGCAAAATGCAAAACTCTGCATTCCGCTTGAAAAATTTCCGTATGTTTCACCAAGTTAATGTATGTCCATCTCGTTCTGTCCATAGAACCGCAGTGGGGGCATATTACATTTTCTCTGAATCCGCCGCCTATGATATGATATTTTTTAAATATATTTAAATCTTCTCCGAATTCCTTGAATCCGGTATTATTTCTGCCGCATATTACACAATAACTGTTGCCTTCAATCGGCGTATGTACCGAATCTCTTATGAATTCTCCGCAATCGTATATATTTGCTTTGTCAAGAAATATGTTCAGTAACATTTGCTTTATATCATTGCGCACATTTTTATCTGAAATTGCAATAAAAATATTTATATTATCGTATTTCTTTAACTCATCAAGTCCGATAATATCTATTCCCGATATATTTTCTCCGGTTCTGTTTTCCGTTTTTTTATTTGTTTGACAGAAAAAGTCAATATCTATATTTAACTCTTTAAATATATTATACAGTCTTTTTCCGAAATCCCCGGCTCCGTATATAATATTTAACATAATTTTCTCCTTTTTTATTATTAAATTATATGAATAAAAAAATTAATATGTCAAATTTAATATTTTTCTTCCAATATTTTCTTCACTGTCTTTTCCTTTTTTCTCCGGACAATCATAACTGATCTTTTTCAAAAAATACTTTATATTGATCTCCTTTGTTTCCTTCGATATATACGACAGATAATAATAATGTACCAATGTGTTTTCTTCTTTTGCTTCCAACTCAAAATATTCAACTTTATTATTTTCCAAATCTATTTTACATGCTTTAAGCAGACCCCATGGTAATAATATAATTGATTTATCATTTCTTACATGACCTAAAAAAAATGATGCCGTGCTGTTATAACTGTTTTTTTCATAAAATTCAAACTTATCAACAGATTTATTGATAATATCATAAATATATATATATCTTGAAAAACGCGGAACACAAATTATTTTTTTATTTGCAAAAATCATTCCGGAAAATGCTTCTTTATTTATCTTTTTATCTGTATCGATTTTATACATATTTTCACTGTCATGGTTTACTAATGTATTATCATTGGAAATAAACCACAATTTATTGTTATCATCAAGACCTAAAACGCTTATTTTAACGTCATTTCCAAATCCCATCTTTTCATATTCGAAAGTATTAATATTTAATTTTATTACCTTATCGGTATTGTATTCGGCAATAAACACATACTCTCCGTCACAAACTATATTTGATGTGCGTTCAATTAAAACATTATCTTTATACCACTGTATCTCCCAGAATTTTTCCGAAGAAAAATCAAAAACATAAGAAGTATTATTCTGTAAATTAGCAGGTATAAACATTATCTTATTTTCATCTGTATTTACCGAATGATAATTTATATTTTTTTTATCATTATTATAAGTAAACATTTTAAACTTATTTTCCACAAGATCATACTT
>JAFLUR010000347.1 GCA_022508725.1 Oscillospiraceae bacterium | reverse complement strand
ATACTTTGTGTATTTCAAGAATTTCGGACTTTGCCTGCGGGAAAATATGCCGAAAGGATGATGATTGGAGGATACTGAACAGGCTCTGAGATTTGTAAGATTTTATGCCATCAGGGTTGCCATGACGGCTTTTTGGGCATGAAGTCTGTTTTCCGCCTCATCGAATATGACGGAGTTGGGCGAGTCTATAACGTCCTCTGTAACCTCAAAGCCTCTGTAAGCGGGCAGGCAATGCATAAACACAGCGTCCGGCTTTGCCTTGCCGAACAGCTCGCGGTTTATTTGATAGGGCTTGAAAACGCGTATTCTTTCAGCCTTTTCTTCCTCTTGCCCCATGCTTACCCATGTGTCCGAATAAACTATATCCGCATCCTTTATTGCCTCGACGGGGTCTTGTGTTATGACAATATTCGCGCCTGTCTTTTTTGCGTCGTCTTTTGCGTTTGAGACAACCTCTTCGTCACAGGTATATCCCGCCGGGGTAGCTACCGAAATATCCATACCGACCTTGGCGCAGCCGTACATAAGCGAATGTGCCATATTGTTTCCGTCGCCTATATATGTCATTTTAAGTCCCTTCAATCTGCCCTTGTGCTCGTATGCGGTGAGCAGGTCCGCCATTACCTGACAGGGATGCAGGAGATCGGTCAATGCGTTTATGACCGGGATATCGGCATATTTTGCAAGGTCGAGAACATCTTGGTGAGAAAATGTCCTAATCATAATGCCGTCAAGATAGCGTGACAGAACGTTTGCGGTATCGTAGATGGTTTCTCCGCGTCCGAGCTGGATATCGCTGCTTGAAAGAAACAGCGGATAGCCGCCGAGCTGGGTCATTCCCACCTCAAAGGAAACTCTTGTGCGGGTGGATGATTTTGAGAAAATCATGCCGAGAGTTTTGCCCTTGAGTATGGGGTGAGGGATGCCGTTTTTAAGCTCTGCCTTTAATTTTATCGCAAGCTTTAAAAGCTTGTCGATCTCTTCCGTGCTGCAGTCGTGTATACTTATAAAATCTTTCATTGTCATGATCTCCTTTAACAAGGGGCAATGCCCCGATTTGGGTGTTGGGGAAACACTGAATAAATCAAATATCAAAAATAATTCAGCTGTCTGCGGGTTGGTCGTAAAACTTTGTTTTACCGGTCACCCATGCAACCCGGCGAAAAACCGGTGCGAACGCGTGAGTGCTTGCGCTGAAGAATCAGCGTATATTTTTTCGTAAATTATTTTTTGATTACCTTTAGATCAGTGTTTCCTCATATTTTTGCAAGAATTTTATCGAGGGTGTTTGCGAACAGGTCCGCGTCCTCGTTTTTGATAATAAGCGGCGGCGCGATTCTTACGGTGGTTCCGCCGCACAGACTTGTCAGGATCTTATTTTCGAAAAGCGCGTTGAATACGGTTTTTGCAAGCTTTTCATCGAATTCGACGCCGATAAGCAGACCCGCGTTTCTTATATCGGTTATTTTGCCGGGATATTTTTTCATAAGCTCTCCGAGCCTGCCGACAAAATACGCGCTTACTTGTTTTACATTTTCCAAAATATTTTCCTTTTCGTATATATCGAATACCGCAAGACCCGCCGCCGACGAGAAAGGATTGCCGCCGAATGTGGTTCCGTGATCTCCCGGGGAAAATGCTGATGCGACGAAATCCTTTGCGCATACCGCGCCTATCGGTATGCCGCAGCCGAGAGCCTTTGCAAGAGTGAATATATCGGGTTCCGTGCCGTAGGCTTGATAGCAGAACATTTCGCCGCATCTGCCCATACCCGTCTGAACCTCGTCAAAGATAAGTATGATATCCTTTTCATCGCACAGCTTACGCAATTTGCGTACATATTCGACATCCATCGGGTGCACGCCGCTCTCGCCCTGAACAAGCTCTATCATAACGGCGGCGGTTTTATCGGTGACCGCATTTTCGACCGCCTCAAAATCATTCGGAGCGACTTGGATAAACCCGGGTGTGAGCGGGCGGTAGGGCTTTTGATATTTTTCCTGTCCGGTTGCCGCGACGGTCGCAAGAGTCCTTCCGTGAAAGGATTTGTCCAGTGTTATTATTTCATACTTATCTTCGCCCTTGTTGAAGAAATATTTTTTTGCAAGCTTAAATGCGCCCTCGTTTGCCTCGGCGCCGGAATTTGCGAAAAACACCTTGTCGGCACATGAGGCTTTGACTATTCTCATTGCAAGAGCGGTCTGATTTTCTATGTAATAAAGACTTGAAGTATGTATGATTTTGTCAAGCTGATTTTTAAGAGCCGATATAAAAGCCGGATGAGAATGACCGAGCGCGTTTACCGCGATACCCGCAAGAAAATCATGGTATACCGTTCCGTCCTTTGCAAACAGCTTGAGTCCCTCGCCCTTTTCAAACGCGGCGGGGAGTCTGTCACCGAATGTATTCATATAATATTGCTTATCATTATTTTTAATATCGTCAAAATTCATTATTCTTCCTCCTTAGAGCCTGTTTAGTATCCTCCAATCATCATCTTTTCGGCATATTTTCCCGCAGGCAAAGTCCGAAATTCTTGAAATA
>JAFLUR010000346.1 GCA_022508725.1 Oscillospiraceae bacterium | reverse complement strand
GTTACATTACCCAAGCCGATCTGCGATTTGGTTACGCCGTGCGGATTGCTTTTATTGGATGTGTGCGCGTCAAAGTCAGCCTTATGCGCGTCGAAATCAGCCTTTGAAGCCTGTTCCGTATTTGTTACATTCCCTAATCCGACCTGAGATTTGGTCACATTATGAGGATTGCTCTTATCCGCTGTATGCGCGTTAAAATCGGTTTTTGCCGCCTGTTCGGTATTCGTTACGTTTCCCAAGCCGATCTGCGCCTTTGTAACGCCGTGCGGATTGCTTTTATCCGCTGTATGCGAATTGCTATCCTCCCGAATCGCGTGGGCGATACCGTCGAGTGCTTCAAAGTTATCGCTGATACCGCCGATATCGATATCGTCCGATCCCTCCTGCAGATTCAGATTATAATGCCTACTCTTTTTCATTCCGTCCTCCTCCTGTACAATTGAATTTCGTCCCACGTCAAAGCAGACGCATTATCCCATGTCCCTAATTTTTCACGGGCGTCGAACCATGAATTTTTTATAAATACATAACAAATTTTTATATGCGCCGGTTTTACCTCTTCGACCGCCTCGACTATTTCATTAAAATTATTCGGTTTCCCCCTTTCTCCGTCAAATAAAACTGTAACCGTGTATTCGGAGAAATGCTCGGTAATGCTGCATCCCGCTTTTTCATAAATGCTTATCAGCTCCCGAAGCTCCGGTTTTGTAAGTATACCTCTTCCTCGAATACGAGCTACGACCCTTGCCCTTTTCGTTTCATCGTCCGCTTGTATTTCACCCAGTCCGACATCCCTGTTGTGAAGAGTGAAATCATCGGTCGTGACTATAAACAGTTTTAAATCCTCGCTTTCAATATCGGCATTTACTTTATCAAGCAGCTTTTGAACGGCGCTGTATACGTCTTTTACCGTCTTTGAATTTCTGTAATACTGCGGCAGTCTTTCTATCATAAAATCGTCACGCTCCCAAGCACCGGAACAGAACCGTCCGAAATGCTTATATTCTCCGTTCTCCCGTTGATTTTCAGATCCGAATAATCGTCCACGCCGTCAATCGATAATATAATACCACCGATTTTCGCGTATGAAATATACGATTTTTTCAGCGCCGTATTAGCAAAATACCGTCGTATCGCGTCTTCTATATCAGACCGCACATCGGCGTCCGCTGCCAAAGCAACCGATATGTCAATATTCAGCGCGGACGCGCTTACCACGGTAACATCCGCTCCGATCGGTCTGTTCTCTTCGATATGCTCTTTTACCTTTGAGATCAGTTCATCACCGGCGGGTTTATTTTCCGAATCGGTAATAATAACCTTTACGGTACCGGCTCCGGCGTGCAGCGGGATAACGTTCACGCCGCCGACTCCCGCGACCTCCTTCGCCCATCCGATATAATGATACTTATTTCCGCTTGCATTCGGACGCGAGACCTTTTCAAGATAACGTTCCAAAAGCTCTGCGTCGGTTTCTTCGTCATAGCCGCCTGTGAAGGCTTCAATATTCATAACCTCCGTCAGTCCGGGGAGCGTTACCGGGAAACGATTGATCGCTCCGGCTTTTACATTGCCGCCCGTTCCCGGAGTCATGCAAACAGCGGATAGATCGACATATTCGGATTCGGGAATCACGGCAGATTCCTCTGTTTTAAAAAGAATATTGTCAGCTGCCATCTTTGCATTCTTTGGCACAATTTCTCCGCGCGAGCCTGTGATACGGACGACGCCTTTCGCACACTCCGCCTCTTTCCTTTCAAGTCCCTGCTCCGCCGCCTTGCGGTCAAGATACTCTCCCTTTGCCGTCAAAGCAAACGAGTTTTCGGCAAGCTCGGCTATATCCTCCTGAATCAAATAAATCTTTTCCGCAACAGGATATAAAATATCATAAAAAAATGAACCAACCGAAACATCGTAATTGTCAGAAATTTCAGACAGCAGATATTCCGTTATTTCATTAACCGTCATATGTATATACCTCCCCGACCGTTCCGTAAGCTGTTGTAAGAGTAAAAGATATCCTCATAACCGACGATTCTCTTGTAACGTCAAAGCTGATCATGCCGGTTATATCATCATGCCGCAAAAGAGTCGCTTCAATCTCACGCCGAAGCTCCGATTTGACGAAATCCGGATCGCTGCTTTTGCCTATTATCAAATCTTCAATGTTTGCCCCGTATTGTCTGCCTTTATAAATCGAATAGCGTCCGAACTGAGTATTTATCGCTTTTTGTATCCATAGTTTCAGAGCGTCTATTCCCGTTAAAACAGCCGGAGAGCCGTTTTTAAGATTAAAGTCGCCCTTATCGAAATCAAAATCAAACGTCTTTTTCACGCCACCACCCCAATCATAACAAATTTATTCTCTTTTTTCATACCACCACCCCGATTGCAACAAATTTATTTTCCTTGCCGGAATACGGCAGCAGAACGACTTCTTTGTTAAGATGAATATATTCCTTACGGTCGTCATAATCGTGTGTTTCATAGATATCAAAAGTGGCTTTTATATCACCGGCAGACAATAAAATCTTTGTTCCGAGCTGTATTTTCAG
>JAFLUR010000345.1 GCA_022508725.1 Oscillospiraceae bacterium | reverse complement strand
TTTTACCGCAGCAACGGCAAAATTCCTCAGTTCCCATAAAATTCACGATTGATATGGAACAATCATTTATTCAAAGGAGTTGTTAAGATACTTGTTAATCCTCCGCGTGAACGTCCGATAGATTCTCCCTGAGAGCCCCTTGTATAAGTATACCACATAATACTTTTCAATAGTTTGGGCAGCAATTTTTGAAAATTCTTCTTGCATACTGTAAAAATTAACCGTTTACAATATTGACATTTTTTTATGTTATAGGATATAATTAAAGTGAATTACAGACAACATATGTCTATAAGGAGGAGCTTAACATGAAAAAAAGAATAATCAGTCTGGCAATAGCCGCAAGCATGATATTTTCCCTGATACCGTATGTCAGCTCGGAAGAAATAATGCCCGACTATTCGGAATGGAATATGACGACAAACACGAGCGTATGCGATCCGGATGGGTTTGATTTTAATACTGTGACCCGCGCCGGAAATATTCGTATTGCATCCGCGTATCTTGCCAGATGGGACGGAGTTGTAAATGAAGAGGATGATCCTGATCCGGAAAAAGGCGTGAATATGGAGGATTATTATAACGAGCTGCCGTCATCAGGTCATGTGCAGAATATACTGACCATACCTGACCGCGCTGACAGTCTTGATAATAACGGGATCAAAGAGGCTGTCATGAAATACGGAGCGCTGTATACATCATATAGATCAAACAGTGCTTTTTACGGATCAAATCACATTACATATTACCATCCGGAGGATTCGGAGGAAACCTTATCCACGGGATGGACAGCGGTAATAGGCTGGGATGATAATTATCCGGCGGATAATTTTGTCGTAACGCCGCCGGGAAACGGGGCATTTTTATGCAAGGGAAACAGCGGAACGAGCTATGGACAGGATGGATATTTTTACGTTTCGTATTATGATGAATACATATGCAGGTGCAGTGATAACACGGTTTTTACCGGCGTGGAGAGCGATACGAATTATAATAAAATATACCAGTATGACACATTCGGATATGTCGGCATAGTAAACTATAATAACGATACAATATACGCGGCTAATGTATTCCCTGAAAAAGGCGGCGGAATAGAGGATGACGAGCTGATTGAAGCCGTATCATTTTATACTGTAAATCCTGATGTTGAATATTCTGTTTACATAATTCCCTATTATACCGATATGGATGATCTGAGCAGTTTCAGGATGGAAGCGGCTTCGGGAGTTTTAGAATACTGCGGATATCACACGATAGAGCTTGACGAAGCCGTTAAACTGAAGGCCGGATCAAGATTTGCGGTTATTGTAAAGCTGACTTCAAGAGACGGAAGTAATGTTGATTTCTGTATAGAATATCCTAAAGAGAATTATTCGAGCAGAGCGAGAGCTAATATCGGTGAAAGCTTTGTCAGCCGTTATGGAAACAAAAGCTGGTTGGATTATGCGGAATACAGAGAAAATGTTAATGTATGCATCAAGGCGTTTACAAATAACGGAAAAAAATCGGCAAGGCTTTTCTCGGGAACCGGAAATTCTGTTCCGGAATCGGATAAGGTATATTCTTTGGAAGAAGCCTATGAGCTTGGAATGATGACGGATTATGACCATGCGTTATATTCGGGAGAAATCACGGAACCGGAGAACAGCAGTGACTCCGTAAGCTTATATGAGGATAAAGAATATCCGGCAGTGTATGATCTTCGCGACTATGGATATGTGACCCCGGTAAAATCCTCAAACGGACGCACAAACGGATGGGCATACGCGGTGTATTCCGCCTTGGAAAGTTCGGAGCTGAAAAAGCGGGATGAAAGAAATAAGACGCTGAATCAGCCGCAGATAACTGTTACGGATATTTACGGCGGAAAATCCGTAAGTATATTAAGCGATACCGAGGATGCGGAAATATATTATACCATTGACGGAAGTGAGCCCACACACCAAAGTGCACTGTATGAGGGTGAGATATCATTTATATCGAGAGGAAGCGTAAAAATAAAGGCGATCGCGGTTAAGAAAGGGTATACAGACAGCCCTCCGGCGCAGTGTGAGGTCTTGATCGATACTATAAAACCGCCGGCAGCATCGAAAGAAAGCGGCAATATATATGAACCGATGGAAGTCAGACTCGAGGCGGAAAACGGCGCGGATATATATTATACCACTGACGGAACAGTGCCGTCGGCAGACAGCAATAAATATACAGATCCGGTCACGATAGACGGGACTGTTACATTGCAGGCGACAGCTGTTACATATGGATTTGCGCAGAGTAATATTGTCCGATATGATTATAAATATATCGACCCTGATATAGGTCTTGTCCGTATAGAGCTTTTGCCGCATAAAAATGTCACACAGAATTCGGCGGAATTTTCGGCGGTCATAACGGATGACGGAGGAAATGAAATAATTTCCGGACGATTTGAGTATTATGCGAAAAATAACAGCGCGGCTAAATATATAATAGCCGCTGACGAAGATTTTAAGGCGATACCGAAAAATCTCGCTCCGGACACGGAGTATTAATACTATGCCGTGGCTGTGAATAAAGCCGGC
>JAFLUR010000344.1 GCA_022508725.1 Oscillospiraceae bacterium | reverse complement strand
AATTTCACAGCTTGGGCAAGCAGAAAAATTCAAGAGTCAGTTGGAGCATCAATAAGATCACATCACTCAAAAAAAACAGACTGCCGCAAATCCAACGACCGGCAGTCTGTTTTTATTGACTTTTTAACCTATCAGCTTACAGAGATCTGAAATCTCTCGGTCATACCGTACAGATCAAGCAATTGTTTTGCATACATTCTCGAACGATTTGAACTGAGCGCTCCTTCCGAATAATATCCGGTATCACCGACAGCGACCGGTGTGAGAAAATGTGACGGATCCTTTGAGATCACGGGATCCTTATGCGGATAATTTCTTACCATTGTAGCCTTATGGATTTTATTCTCCTCAACTATTTCATCAAAGAGCTTACTGTTTACGGAATATGCCTTTTCACATATGACGGCGAAAAATTCTCTCCATGCGGTAACCTCGATAATTTCATTGTCATATATAACCGATTCAAGGGCGGCTCCGTTCATGGGTGTTGTTATATCCGAAACCGAATACAATCCGGAAACAAACTCGCTTGACGCGCTCTTTGTCTGGTATTTTCTTGTTCTCTGCAGCGGCGAAACCGTAGCGCGGCAGGCTCTTTCGGCAATATCGATATTGCGCTTTTTTATATTTTCCTCTTTCCATTCCGAATTGTCCGTAACCTCGGACGTGATCGCAAACTGAACCTTTTTAAGCTTACCGGACTTGTACTTCCACGGCTTATTTGAATTCTGCGAATTGTAATCTCTCGAAACCGGAACAAGATTGCCTATGCAATTTATATATGTTTCATATATCCTGTCCGCCTCTTCTCTGCCGCCGAAATTTTCCACCCACCAATCGGACAGAGTCTGCGGCATAATATGCTCAATGGCTATCTTGTCAAGCGGCATGGAAACGCTTCCCTTTTCGTATTCCTCTATCTTGACAAGCAGTATTTTCGCATAAGAAGTATTCACCGCATCGGTAAGCACCCTCATAAATTCCTCATCGTTCGGGTATCTTCCGGACGGAGACGCGCTGTTTGACAATTCAAAATGGACCGAATCATAATTAAGCTCTATTGTTCCGGAGCTTAAATTTTCAAGCAGCTGCTGAATGACCGTTCTTAAATCGCCTCCGCCTCCCGCCGGGGATACTATCCTGTATCTGATTATAAAATCACACAAAAGCCCGAGAATTCTCAAAAGCTCCTCCGTATCGGACGCATACAGTTCATTGAAAAGATACAAATAAAGCGGATACAAATCATCGGATTTGAGGAAATTAAGACGCTTTATCTCCTCATTTATTTTTTCATCCGGGCAGCTTTCATATTTTATCCATGCAAAATACAGCGCGTATTTGTACATATCCTTAAGAATATCTATATGATGCGCCTTTGTCGCCTCAAAATGCTCTTTAAACATTTTATATATTTTCATTTTGGGCACATCGTCAAATATATTCATTATAAGGTAATCCCGCGCAAATCTCGATATATTTTCGTTCTTTATCATCTGCTCGATCTTCACCCAATAATCCCGGTACAGCTGTTCCTGTTCATCGGAGGACTTTGCGAGAAGAAGATAATTGCGTATCAAATCCGCCGGAGAAAGTGATTTTCCCGTTGAATTTATCTTTTCAAAAACCGTCTGAACCAAACTCAGATCATCATGAATTTGGAGATTTACATCGACAATTTCAAGGCTCGGTATCGTTTCATACAGCTCCTTGGGCGATATATTCGATTTTTTCACCAAATCTATAAAATGATAATAATTCTTTGATATATTATTCTCGCTTTCCGACGGCATACCGTCAACGATCGACAAAAAGCTCCGGGCATCATACGACGTCTGTTTCAAACGCACCCTAAAGCGGTTGTCTCCCGTATCATTCATAAGATAACGCCTGTTTATACTGTCCGCGGTACTCTTTTCTTCCGCCAGATCTCTGAGCGCGCACAAAAGAATGAGAATTGTCGTTACTCTCTGCTGACCGTCCACCAATATGTACTCGTTATACGCCGCGCCGTTGTTTTTTCCCACATAATATACTATATTTCCGAGATAATGCGCTTTCTTATTTTGATACGATTTGATTATATCTTCAAACAATTCATCGCACTGTTCAAAATTCCACTCATAATTACGCTGAAACGGGGGGATTATAAATACCTTGTCCAATCCTCCGACAAAATTGAGTATTGTTGTTTCCGTCGCTTTCATAAAAAAATCACTCCACTGTTATCACTGAATTCCTGTATGCAAGGCAAATCACATATAATATTATCATAATCGGAAAGGAAAGTCAATATTTACAGACAAGACTTTTCAATTTTACGGAAAGAGAATATCCGGAAATTATTGCTCCCCCAATTAAGTCGTGAATAATTTATGCGAAGAACAAATTGCGAAAGTCAAGGAAGAAAACCGCAGGAAAACTCGCGTTTTTCAAGGTTTTCTGACGAAGAATTTCACAGTTTGGGCAAGCAGAAAAATTCAAGAGTTAGTTGGGGGAACAACATATATTACGAAAATACGGAGGTATTGCTATAATGAAGAAAAAAATATCGATGCTGCTCAG
>JAFLUR010000343.1 GCA_022508725.1 Oscillospiraceae bacterium | reverse complement strand
GCGGGAAAATATGCCAAAAAGATGATGATTGGAGGATACTAAACAGGCTCTGAGGGAAATATCGAATAAATCAAGTATCAAAAGATAATCCGGCATCGACGATGAAAAATAATGCGTGCACGAAAGAAGAAGCGTATGTTTTTCGTAAATTATTTTTTGATTGTATTCGGACCGGTGTTTCCCGAGAAAGCTCCGTGATAAGCGGCGAATTGTTAATACAAAAATAACCGGGCGTTTTCCCGGTACAGGAGGTAGCATAAATGCGATGGAATAACAGATGGATAAAAAGGATTGTTTTGGTCTTGGCGGTCATGTGCGCCGTGTCGGGTGCGGAAATCGTAACGGATATCACCGTTCATGGCGAAACCGCTCCGGCAAAGCTGTTGTTTGAGGATAACTTCGACGGAAACAGCTTGGATGAAACAAAGTGGAAACGCTTACCGGAAACGGAACGGTGTGAAGGAATGACATTTTGGGACAATGATTATTCCTATCTCAACGGAAAGGGTCAGCTCGTCTTGGAGGCGGACTGGGACGAAAACGAGGGACGCGTACTGTGCGGCGCCGTGGGCACCGATGAAAGCTTTTCCGGCGGATACGGATACTACGAGGCGTCGATCCGGTTCCCGAAGCAATACGGTATCTGGGGCGCGTTCTGGTCGATGGTCGGAGATGTGACCGGAGTGGATAACAGCAGCGCGGACGGAGTTGAGCTGGATATCATTGAGAGCATACTCAGTGACGAGCAGCTTTGCAATCATGCCATACATTGGGACAACTACGATGAAAACAAAAAAACCGATTCAAAGACGCATGAATATTTGAATATATATGACGGGGAATTCCATACCTTTGGTCTGTGGCGAACCGAGAGCGCTTATATCTTCTATGTGGACGGCGAAGAGACATGGCGTTCCGCAGCCGGAGGAATTTGTCCTTTGGGAGGCGATATACGGTTGACGGTTGAGGCTGCTGCGTGGGCGGGAGCCGGGACACCTGAGGCGATTGCGGCGCTGCCTGCCCATATGGATGTGGATTTTGTCCGGGTCTGGGATACCAACCCCTATATTGGCGGTGAATATCCGATTCCGGCGGAAACGAATACCGGTGATATCGAGGTGCGGCTCCGGATCGATGATCCGGTTATGACGGTCAACGGCGCAAAGAAACAGATCGATGAGCAGGGTACCGCGCCGATTTTGCAAAACGAGAGAACATTGCTGCCCGTCCGGGCACTTGTGGAAGAATTCGGAGGAGAAGTACAATGGAATGATGCGGAAAGGGCGGTAACACTGTTTTACGGTGAGGATACGGTCAAGCTCTGTATCGACAGTACGACGGCATATTTGAACGGCGAATCCTATGCCCTTGACGTTGCACCGGTCATTCGTGAGGGCAGGACCATGCTGCCTGTCCGATTTATTGCGGAAAGCTTTCACTGGAACGTAATATGGAAGCAGGAAACACGGGAAATCATCATTCAAAAGTTCGCTGCCGTACCTTTGGATGTCGGTAAATTCACCTTTCAAAGTCAGAGACTTTGGATAGGCAATGCAAGAAATGCGCGGCAGTTAGGCGGCTATGTTATGAAGGACGGTCGCAAAATCAAGAAGGATGTACTGCTTCGCAGCGCAGCCCTTGCGTGGCTCGACGAGGAGGATATAAAAATGCTCCGGAATAAATATAATGTCAAATATGTTATTGATTTTCGCGGAGATACGGAGCGCGCTGAGGACCCGAACAAGGAAATTCCGGGAGCGGAATATATCGCTGTTCCGCTGTACGGCGGAGATCTGTATACGGCGGAAACATGGAGCAGAATTGATGAGATTGAGCCGGAGAGCGGGGACCGCGTCGAAAGAGCGTTGTCCTATGCGCAAAACGGGATAATCACAGAGCGATATGAGCGTGTTTTGCTCTCCGAAACCGCTCAAAAAGCGCTTAAAGAGTTTTTTGATACTCTGCTTGCAGCAGGGGAGGGTGAGGCTGTTTTATGGAATTGTTCGGCAGGAAAGGACAGAACGGGCGTTGCCTCCGCGATGCTGATGTTTGCGTTGGGCGCAGACGAGGATATGGTGATACGGGATTTTGAGATCACCAACGAGGCATATGAGGAGGATATTGCCCGGATGCGCGCGATCGCTGCGGAAATGGGCTTGGACGAAGAAACAACAATCGCGTTTCTTACCGCATCGGACGGAACATACGGAAAATATATGAGAATGCTCGTGGACAGTGCCGATAGGGAATACGGTTCCATAGATAACTATTTAAAAACCCGGATTGGTTTGTCCGATGAGGACATAGCTGCGCTGCAAGAAAAATATCTGGAAAAATAGGAGTATAATAAAACCGATCAGACGTTTTTATCGGCGAAAAGGAGAGAATACCGAGCCCCGTTTGTGTAAATTTTCGCAAAACGGGACCCGGGGAAACACTGAATAAATCAATATCAAAAAATAATTCAGCTGTCTGCGGGTTGGTCGTAAAACGTTGTTTTACCGGTCACCCATGCAATCGGGAAAAGCGTATATTTTTTCGTAAATTATTTTTTGATTACCTTTAAATCAGTGTT
>JAFLUR010000342.1 GCA_022508725.1 Oscillospiraceae bacterium | reverse complement strand
AACAACTGGATGGCTCCCGATGAGATGTACGCCAAACTCAAGGCTCTTTACAAGGGTTCGATGAAGGGCAGAACAATGTATGTTATCCCCTATTCGATGGGTCCCATAGGCTCACCCTTCTCAAAAATCGGCATAGAATTGACCGACAGTATCTACGTTGTCCTTAATATGGCGATTATGACAAGAATAGGTCAAAAGGTCATGGATTGCCTCGGAACGGCGGATGACGCCGAATTTATCAAGTGTCTGCACGCGAAAAAGGATGTTGATCCCGAGGAAAGATATATCGTTCAGTTCCCGCAGGACAACACGATCTGGTCGATCAACTCGGCTTACGGCGGAAACGTTCTTCTCGGCAAGAAATGCTTTGCTCTCAGAATTGCGTCTTATCTCGGTAAAAATCAGGGATGGATGGCTGAGCATATGCTTATTCTCGGTCTTGAAAATCCGCAGGGCGAAGTAAAATATATCTGTGCCGCTTTCCCGTCGGCATGCGGAAAAACAAACCTTGCAATGCTTATTCCTCCGGAATATCTCAAAGCAAAGGGTTATAAGGTATGGACCGTCGGCGACGATATTTCATGGCTCAATATCGGTCCGGACGGCAGACTTTACGCAATCAATCCCGAGGCGGGCTTCTTCGGCGTGGCGCCCGGTACAAGCGTTAAAACAAACTTCAACGCTCTCGAATCGACAAAGAAAAACACAATATTTACAAATGTTGCTCTCAATAACGACGATATGACGGTATGGTGGGAAGGTCTTGACAAGAATCCGCCGGAAAACGCCACCGAATGGAAGGGCGCCAAGGTAAACGGCAAGGAATACTCGGAAGCCGGCAACAATCTCGCTCACCCGAATTCAAGATTTACCGCTCCCGCGGTGAACTGTCCGTGCATTTCTCCGGAATTCGAGAATCCGCAGGGTGTGCCCATCGACGCTATCGTATTCGGCGGCAGACGCGCAAAGTGCGCTCCGCTCGTATATCAGTCGAGAGATTGGCAGCACGGTACATTTGTCGGCGCGACAATGGCGTCGGAAACAACGGCAGCCGCAGCGGGCGCCGTAGGTGTCGTAAGACGCGACCCGATGGCTATGAAGCCGTTTGTGGGCTACAATATGGCGTCATACTGGGGTCACTGGCTTGAAATGGGCAAAAAGCTCGGCGATAAGGCTCCCAAAATATTCCATGTAAACTGGTTCAGAAAAGACGACGACGGTCACTTCATGTGGCCCGGATTCGGCGACAATATGCGCGTTCTTCTGTGGATCCTTGACAGATGCGCGGGCAAGGTGGACGCCGATGAGGTCGCTATCGGTTATATTCCCAAGGCGAGCGACATCGATCTTACCGGTCTTGAGGATGAAAACATCGATATCAACGGACTTCTCACCATCGACAAGAACGAGTGGCTCAAAGATATAGAGGACCCCGACAGCGGTATCGAAAAGTATTTTGCTCAGTTCGGCGATATGCTTCCCAAAGAAATGGCAGACGAGCTTGCAAAGCTTAAAAACAATCTTAAATAATATACCAAAAACCGGCATTCGGGGAACCGTCTGCCGGTTTTCTTTTAGAAAGAAAATTTATACATCAGAGGAAAAAATTTCGTGCATTTATATAAAATACATAAACGACTTTGAAATCTTGTCCAAAGTTTTGGTCATAAATATATTTGTAACAAAAATGTAATATAAATTTAGTTTAAAAAAGAACAAATATTCAAGAATAACACTTGACAAAACACCGTTTCTGATATTATAATAGTATAGAAATCTAAATTTAAAGATTGTTAAAGATTTTTAGGAGGTAAATTAATGATGAAAAAATCAATTAAGGCCGGTTTGGTATCCACTACACTGGCGGCAAGTCTTCTTCTTTCGACAACAGGGGTATTTGCATTTACGGATGTTGACTCGGGTCATTGGGCGGCAAACGATATTGCCAAATTGAGCGGCTCGGGCTACATAAACGGTTATGAGGACGGAACTTTCGCTCCGGACAGCTTTATTACAAGAGCTGAATTTGTTACAATTATAAATAAGGTTATGGGCGTAACCGCAAGAACTTATAAAGTATATCCCGATGTAAGCACGGACGCATGGTATGCAGAGCAGATCGATATCGCATCCACAGCCGGCTATATCAACGGATACGACGACGGCACAATCAAACCCGATGCTCCCATCAGCCGTGCGGAGGTTGCGGTAGTATGCTACAAGGCATGGGGACTCACACCCGAAGGTAATGTCGGATTTACCGATTCAAGCAGCATCGGTTCATGGGCTAAGGTTCAGATCGCTACTTTGGCGGCAAAGAATATTCTGTCCGGTTATGAGGACGGTTCATTCAGACCGGGTGATGCCATAAAGCGCGCAGAGGTTGCCAAGATCATATCTCGTCTTTTGGACATGAAGTCCGGTAACACCGTAACATCGGTAACACAGCAGGGCATAGGCACACCTGCGGGACTTGCAAATACATCGGTTATCATTAAAGGCGGAAATTCATCAAGCGGCAGCAGCAGCGGCAGCAGCAGTTCGTCTTCATCATCGAATACCAAGCCTTCTTCGTCACAGAAAAAAG
>JAFLUR010000341.1 GCA_022508725.1 Oscillospiraceae bacterium | reverse complement strand
GCGTGGGCTTATTCACACGGGCGATAATATTCGCCATGGTAAAGGTTTTTCCCGAGCCTGTAACTCCCAGCAAGGTTTGCCCTCTCATACCGTCAAGTATTCCGCGGCTCAAGCTGTCTATCGCTTCGGGCTGATCTCCCTGCGGTGAAAATTCCGAAACAAGTTCAAATTTATCCATCATTACACCCTGCTTCATTTTATCGCTCCGCCAACCGGCTCCGATTATTTTTCCGGCTGCCCAAACCGGGAATTTCTTCGCCGGAAAACCCCTGCCGGTCATAAAACCGCGTTTCGCCGCTCTCCCATGCAGCCGGGAAAAGCACGGGGTTTCCGATGTTTTATTCCTTGACTTCCTCGGGAAAGCTATCCGCATGAATTATTCCGGATTTGACCGGCGGAGCAATATCTGTTGATTTTATCCCATATATTATATCACATCGCATTTTTTTTTGCAACACTTTTTATTGACGGAGTTTTTTTATTTGATTTTCGGATTGGCGTTTTATCGAAATATTGTGATAAAATACTTAAAATATCTTGATTTTTATGCTTTCTTGTGTTAAAATGTTATATGATATATATATTTTGTCTGCCGGCATCGCAGATTTTAAGGAGTGACATGAGTTGGAAATAATTTCTTCAAACGAAAATTCAATCGGAACGGACAGCTTGTCCGTATTTGACAATTTAAATACGGCGGATTCCGAAAATATTACACAGATAAACGGCAGTATACTCACAGAACAGACGGTGATGAGCATAGGCATTGATTTCGGTACGACGAATACCGTTGTGTCGTATGTGGATTATAACGGAAAGCTGAAAAATATAAGTATTCAAAATTCCAATATTACTCCGTCTGCGATATTTTTTGATTCAAAAGAAAGAATTTATTTCGGAGAAAGCGCCGTAAACAGAAGAAGCAAGAATCCGAGCGCATTTGTAAATCTTTTCAAACGCCGCCTTTTGGCATCAAGCGACAGATACAACGTGGATTTGAAGGATGACGGAACCAAAAAAAAGAAACCGGATGTATATTATGCCGTTGATATCGAATGCTTTATGACAAAGCCGGACATACTCGATTTGTTTTCATACAATGAGACGGTGATACTCGATAAAATGACCGAATCGATAATAGAAGCGAAAAGAGAACAGACGGAACTCAGATTCATGGCGTCAAAAGCAAGGTCTTCAATAAAAAAGCATACCGAAAACAATGATGTAAAGATCTTGTTTGAATCCGGCGGAAATGAAGATATTTCCGATATTGCTCTGAATAAAAAGGAGCTTGATCCCACCGTGATATGCGCGAGTGCCGAGGTTTTCAAAAAGGCGGAGGAAAACGGTCTTAAAGCGGTCAGTCTTTCGGACTTTCTGCTCGACAAAATTTCCGACTCCCGGGAAACGGACGAGTTTACCATATCCGGTCAGGAAGCCGCTGCGCTGTTTTTAAGATACATAAAAGACGAAGTGTTAAAATCGCTTGAATGTGACGCGCTCAAAGCGGTCGTAACGGTTCCCGCCTCGTTTGATTATCCCGAAATATATGCGGTCAAACGCGCGGCTGTTGATGCAGGCTTTTATGAGGTCAAGATAGAAAAAGAACCTATCGCCGCGGCTGTCGCATATAAGGTCGAGGAGTCGGAATCGGATACGGTACTCGTATATGATTTCGGCGGCGGAACCTTTGATGTGTCGGTTATACGCGGAACGGATAATCGTTTTGAAGAGCTTGCGGTAAGCGGAGAGAAAAATCTCGGCGGCGAAGATCTTACAAACGAGCTTGTCAATTACATATATGAAAAGCTTGATTTTGACGACGGCATATATATGTTTGAGCTTGAAAGAAGCGGACTTTCAAAAGAACAGTACAACATGAATACCGCTGCCATAGCAAAAGAGGCGGAAAGAGTCAAAAAATCATTGTCTGAGCTTGAAAGCGAAACAATAGAGCTTCTCAATATATATTCGGAAAACGGTGATGTTATAAGTAAGGAAATTGCCGTTACGCGCCGGGAACTTGAAGAATTCATTGAAGATAAGATCACACAGACAACCGATTATCTCAGAGATACGCTTAAAGATAACAATCTTACCATAGATGATATAGATACGGTTATTCTTGCCGGCGGCTCGTCGCTTATTCCGATGGTCGTTGAAAAGGTGAGAGCGTGCATAGGAGATAATAAAAATATATGCTCGGATAAAGACGCGTCAACGCTCATATCAAACGGTGCGGCTATTCTTGCTCGAAGTATTTTTGAAGGCGAAAACGAGATCGAAATACATAAAAGCACAAAAGCGGATTACGGAATTGCGGCGGCCGATTGGAATTTTGACATGATCATATCTCATGATACTCTTCTTCCCGCGTACGGCGAAAAGGAATATTACCTCGAAAGCGAAAATCAGCAGCTTGTAAATATAAAAATATATTCGCGCAAAAAGGGCAGCAAGGCGGTCAAGGTTCATCGTATGGACTTTATGGAGGAATTTTCTCTTACCGGTCTGCCCGATGATATAAATAATGCCGATGCAAAGGTTGTTGTCAGCTTTAATATAACCGAGGAATATGAAATGGAGATTTCG
>JAFLUR010000340.1 GCA_022508725.1 Oscillospiraceae bacterium | reverse complement strand
AAGAGCACGGCATTGATTATCGGTATCGATGACGCCCGGATATTTATGCTCTATCAAAAAGGAAACCGCAGCGATTTTTAACGTTGATTTTCCTATCAAAAAGTATTCTGCCGCAATTATCAGTGAAGCTGTTGCAATTACGGTAAGCAGTATGGTTGCAATACGTTCAAATATGCTTATACGTTTCATTTGATTTAACCTTTCCGCCCGCTGTCGGATATCAAAAACATTCCGTCAGCGGGCACAGAGAATGTTTTCACTTTAAGAAACCGTTCAGCATCCTCCGATCAATCATCTTTCCGGCATCTTTTCCCGCCGGCTTTGTGCAAAATTCTTGAAATACACAAAGTATTCCCGCAAATTTTATGCTTTGCCGGCAGAAAAAACCTATAAAAATCCGACGATCTCCGGATACTGAACAGGCTCTTAAAAATAATCGGCAGGATCAACGGTTTCACCGTCTATAATAATTTCAAAATGAATATGAGGTCCGGTCGAATTGCCCGTAGAGCCGGATTTCGCAATGACCTGTCCTTTTGATACCTTATCTCCGGGCTCCACAAGGAGAGAATTGTTGTGGGCATAAAGGGTTGCGGTGCCGTTTCCGTGATTTATTGTCACATAATATCCATACCCGTTGTTCCATCCGGCGGTAACAACCGTTCCGGCTTTGGATGCGAGAACATTGTTATTCTCACCTACGCCTATATCTATTCCGGAATGAAGCTTTTCATCGCCGCTTATCGGATGAGGTCTGTAGCCGTACGGTGATGTAATGCGCTTTGATACATCGGACGGCCAGCCGAATCCGGCGCTGTCCGTGTTTCCGGGCTTTGCCGAAGGCGACGGTGTGGGAGAGGGCTTGGAAGAGGGGGTGGGGGAGGAAGACGGAGAATTTGAGTTTTCAGCGGGTGACGGGGTCTGTGTTTTCTGTTCAGCCTCTTTTTCAGCCGCTTTTTTTGCTTCCTCCTCAGCCGCCGCCTTTTCCATGAGACGTATCAGCTCGTTTCTTGCCTCTTTTTCATATCTGTCATTTTCGTCCGATGATATTTCAAGTCCGTTTATTTCCTTTTTCAATTCGGATATAATATCGCCGCGTTCCCGCTGCAGCTGTTCCAATCCCGATTTTTTCTCATCAAGAACAGCTTTTGCCGCCTGCTGCTCGATCTGCTCCTTTTCTATGGATTCAAGGGAATGCTCGATTTCCTCTTTTGCGGCAATATATCGATCTATAAGCGCTCTGTCATGTCTTACTATATCCTTTATGACGGTTATCCTTGCAAACAAGTCGCCGAAGCCGTCCGCGTCAAGCAGAATGTCAAGATACGAAAAGCCGCCTCCTTCATACATTATCTTCATTCTTGACGCAAGATGTGCCTTGCCTTCCGAAACGGCGTTATTCAGTTCCTCTATTTTCAGGTTTGACGATTTGATCTCATCGTCCTTCTGCCTGATGGCGTCATTGATCATTTCTATATCGCTGTTTATCGTGTTCATTTCCACATCAAGCGAATATTTCTTTTTCAGCGCATCATCAAGCTCACCTTGAGCCGTTTCTATCCGGGATATGATCTTCTGCTTTTCCGATTCGTTTTTTTTGAGATTATTTTCCAGTTCCTCAATGCTTACCGCAGCATATGCGGAAAAGGAGTTAAAAAGCATAACAGCCGCAAAAATCACGGCTGTGTTTTTTATAAAAATCAAATTTGTCTTAAAAATATTCATTGTTTCCGGTCCCTTATTAAAATCATTTGATTATACTCTCAGATACTTTTTTACGGAAAAAGCGGTTCCCGATATACCTATAAAAAGTCCCGCGGCAAGAAATGCCGCCGCCGCAAACGGAGCCATACCGCCCCACGCAACGATCGCGTCCGTTCCGAAACCCGAGCTTTGGAAGAACTTATAAAATTCGGTATATATCCCCGCCACCGTCGAAAAAGCAAGCACCGCGCTTATCAGTCCGAGTACGGCGCCCTCTATTATAAACGGAGATTTTATAAAATCATCCGACGCGCCTATATACTTCATTATATTTATTTCTCTGCTCCGGTTGAATACGGTAAGTCTTACCGTATTTGATATTATAACCACAGAAAGGATAAATAATAATACTATTACAATAATTCCCGTCTTTTTTACGACCGAGGATACCCAAAGTATATTGTTTATGATCTCTTGATTGTTTAAAATATGGTCCGTATTCCGTATTTTTTCCAGCTCCCGTATCGTTTCCTCCGATTTTGAAATATCCTTTAACGAAATTTTGTATGAATCACTGAAAGGATTGTCATTTTCAAAATCGGATAATTCATATTCCCTGCCCTTGAACATATCGTTCATTGCAAAATCAAGCATATCGGATTTACTGAAAAATTCAGCCGACGCCACATTCGCAATACTTAAAATTTCTTTTCCCACAGCTGCGACGCGCTCGTCGGACGCTTCCGTTTCTATGAACAGCTGTATTTCGCACCGGGCTTTGATACTGTCTATTACGCTGTTTGTATTTATAATGAACAAAGCGCATATTCCGAGGATAACAAGACATCCCGACGAGGTGAATACGGACGCAAAGCTCATAAATGCGTTCCGGAA
>JAFLUR010000034.1 GCA_022508725.1 Oscillospiraceae bacterium | reverse complement strand
TGCGAAGAACAGGCCTGTTCAGATATTTGTCCATTATCCATATCGTATCAAAATCCCAGCTGCCGTATTTATCCTTAAAGGTATTCACATCCGTAAATTCTTCTTTGGTTATCTCTATCGCATCCCAATATTCTATTACTTTGTCTATCATTCCGCCAAGGTAATAACATCTGCTCATCCTACCGGTTTTATCATTAAGAGCAATTCCTGCGCAGTTGCGCCCCGAAACGGAGCCGATACTGTAACAGTTTTCCACACTGCCCCAATTGGTCGCCACGATGCCGCCGACGCATGAATAATCGGAAGAACCCGAAATATTGCCGGTATTAAAGCAGTTTTTCACGCTTCCGCTGTTTTCGTTATTATAGGGCAGATATCCAACGATACCGCCGACCTCGGTGAAACCGAAAATGTTTCCGGTATTGTAGCATTGGCTTACGGTGCCGATGATCATTTCTCCCGCGATACCGCCCACATAATCATCACCCGAAACGAAGCAGGTATTGTAACAGTTTGTTATATTGCCGCAATTAAACCCCGCAATGCCGCCGACATGGCTTCCGGCTATAACGGATCCGTCTGTGCCGAGATTCAGGATTATTCCGTTTTCACCGACATATCCGAACAAGCCCTGATAATCGATATAATAATCATCAATATAAATTCCGCTTATTTTATGTCCGCAGCCGTCAAAAGTGCCTTTGAAGTGATTGTTTTTGTTTCCGATCGGCTTCCATTGGTTATTTTTGTCGCAGCCGAGGTCGATATCCGCCGTCAGCTTGAAATATTCGCCCTCTCCGGAGTTGCCGGAATTTATATATTTGCGGAATGTATTAAGGGTTTCGATATCGTAAATCTCATGGGGAACATCGGTTATTACCTCATCAAAATCATCGTTGGGTTTCTCTTTATCGGGGATTGACGGCTGTTCCGGATTTGATATAAGGACAGGTCTGCCGGATGCCGGATCGATCTTCCATATTCCCGCAAAATCCCAGTCCGTAAAATTTGACGCGTCCTTAAACTCCGCCGCCGATTTTTTTTCGGCGCTTCCGTCCGCATCGGAGCCGTCCGCGGTGCCTTCGAGGTAATAACAGCCCGTTACCGTGCCTGCGCCTGTGCCGACAATGCCGCCGATTTCGGATTCACCCGAAACCTTTCCGATATTATAGCAGCTTGTTACGTTTCCGGTATTGCTTCCCACAACGCCGCCGGCGCTTTTTTTGCCGCCCGAAACGGAGCCGATGTTATAGCAGTTTTTTACGGCGCTGTATCTGTAATTGCTTTCCACAACGCCGCCGACCACGGATTCGCCCGAAACCTTTCCGAGGTTGTAACAGTTTGACACGGTGCCGCTGTCATTGTTTCCCACAACGCCGCCGCCTGAAACCTTTCCGAGGTTATAGCAATTGTTTACGCCGGACCTGTAATTCCAACCCACAACGCCGCCGATACCGCCGTCTCCCGAAATAATTCCCATATTGCCGCAATTTTCCACCGTTCCGTATTTCATTCCGACGATACCGCCGACATAGTATCCTCCCGAAACAGACCCGTCCACGATGAGGTTTTTGATTTCTCCGTTTCTGCCGAGATATCCGAACAAACCTTGCGCGTATCCGGAGCTTTTGATGTAAATCCCGCTTATTTTATGTCCGCAGCCGTCAAAAATACCTTTAAATTGAGGTTTGTCGTCAGAATTGATCAAGTAATAATTATAATTTCCGATCGGCGTCCATTGATTTTCCCTGTTGCAGCCAAGGTCGATATCCGCCGTCAGATTGAAATATGTACCCGCATAATTGTTGCCGGTATTCTCCCCGTCGCCGTTTACCGCCGCAGCAAGCGCCGCAAGCTGTTCCGCTGTTTCGATCAAGTACGGATCGTCCTCCGTGCCGCTTCCGCCCGCCGCGTATGCAAATTCCGCGGGATCTTCCGCAAACGAAATCACGGGCATAAGCGTTATCATCATCAACGCCGCGATAATTCCCGCGGTGAGTCTTTTTACCGATATCATCTTATCATACCTCCAAAAATTTTTTTATAGTCATTATACCGGATTTTGACGTTTTTTTCAATACTTTTTTGAAAAAACGATTTTCCTGCTGTTATGCCGCTTGTTTTTTCAAATATCCGATTTTTTCAGGATTTCTATAATATCACGCAAAAGAGCAAGCTGTTTGGGGCTCATTCCCCGTATATCGTTTAATATTTCATGTAACGTGCTTTCGTCGTTACTGTTGTCGTAATCTGCTATAAGACTGTCGAGCGTAATATTCAAAGCTCTTGCGATCGCAGCCGTTGTGTCAAGCGACAATCTGTTATACCCACATTCTATTCTTGATACATACTTTTGACTGGTATCGATATATTCGGCAAGTTTCTCTTGAGTCATGCCTTTTTTCATTCGGTATTTCTGTATTCGGACGCCTATTTCTTTAAAATTCAAATCCTTATTCATAAACCGTTTCCTCTTGTTTCTATAGTCTTATATTGATTATATCTGCATTGAAATGCCTTTAAAACCAATCTGACTTAGATTTTTTTGAATAATACTCATTAAATTTAGTATTTGCTCTTTTAAATACTGTTTTTATATGATATAATATTATATAATATCCACTGTATAGAGTATACCTCAACAGCCGTGAAGAAGCCGCAGCAGGCGGATTCTCGCCTTGCGGCAAATGCAATCCGTAAAAAGGGGCTGTGACAAAATAACTCCGTAATAAAAAGTTGTACAAAAGAGCTCTTGAAATCAGGCAATTAAAGCTGAATTTCAAGAGCTTTCGGCATTGTCTTCGGGCATATTTGTATCACCCGCTTCCGTTTTCAATATTATAACCGGACGCTTTTTTCAAGATGAAAGCGCAAATATTTGATCTCAAATATCAAAAATGAGGACCTTTGCAAAAGCAAAGAGTCCTCATTTTACATTGTTTAAATATATTTCTCTTTATTCGTAGCTGTTTATAAGGCCTGCCTTGGCAAGAAGCTTCATAACCACAGCGGCTGTTTCGGCTCTTGTCATTTCCGACTGAGGAGCGAGCTGCCACGGAGTTCTTCCCGTTATGATATCTGCGGCAAGACACATCTTAACGCCGCTTTCAGCCCAATCGGATACATCTTGATAGTCCGCATAGGTTATAAATTTATCTTCCGCATCCTGCATATTTTCCGGCGAATAGCTTACAAGCTCACCGGCGCGTTTGATCATGAGCATACCCTCTTCACGGGTGATCGTTCTGTTGGGTTCGAATTTGCCCTCACCCACGCCTTTGATTATGCCGAATTCATATGCCGTCGCGACCTCGCCGTAGAACCAGTGTTCCGGTTCCACATCAAGGAAACAATCCTTTTCTCTCGGAAGCAGTCCGAGCGCACGGGTTATGATAGCCGCAAATTCGGCACGGGTTATAAGATTATCGCCTCTGAACGAGTCGTCCTCATATCCCTTTACTATACGGCGTTTTGCCGCCTCATTTACGAGAGTTTTTGCCCAGTGCTTGATCATATCGTTAAACGTTATGGTCGTGTAGATCAATTCGTAATCCACGCCCTCGAGATTTGTTACTATAGCGGTGGTTTCACCGTCATCGCCTACGATAATATATGTCGGAAGATGACGTCCCGCATAAGGACCGCCCTTTATGACGGCTGTTGTGATAACGTCCTTTGTCTTGGAAATGCTTACCTTTCCGGTCTTGTTTGCCTCAGGTATAGGCACTTCCGTTGCTTTGGGCGCTTGGGTTTCTGCCGGTGCCGGAGTCGATTCGTTTACCGGTGCTTGCGTAGAGGACGGAGCGGAGGTTGCTTTTGAACTGCTTCCGCCGCCGCCACCGCCGCCGCCGCCACCGCCGCCACCGCCGCCGGTGGGTTTCGTGGTGGTTATTTCAAGCGGATCGGACGGGTCGGATGCCGACATTGTTTCGGTTTCGGCAACACGGGTTATCAGCTTGTAATCGGTAAGAGACTTTAATCCCGTTATCGTTACCTTGGCAGTCTTTCCGCCCTTCCATGTAGCGCCGCCGTCAACCGAATATTCCTGACCTATTACCGCTTTTATCTCTATTTTGTTTGAACCTACGGTAACATCCTTTTCATCAACGGGAGCGGGTTTCGGTGCTTTTGCTTTCAGCGTTTTTACCTTAATGCCGGCTGTCGGGTCGGACGGATTATGATTGGCATCCTCCGCTCTTCTCGCTCTTACCGTATATTCGGTATTCGGAGTGAGTCCTGATATTACAGCCTTTCCGTTTGACGGTTTTATCCATGTAACGCCGTCAACCGAATATTCGTTTGCGGAATCCGCATTATTTACCGTTATCGACGTATCCGATACCGAAATATCGCCCGGAAGAATTTCAGCGGGAACCTCGCCCGGCAGCTTTTCCTTGCTTTCCGTCTTTTTATCAACGATCGACGGATCGGACGGATCTGCCGTATCGGTCTTTTTGCGTCTTACCCATACGCTGTAAGTCGTATTGGGTGAAAGATTGTCAAAGAGTACATAATATACTCCTTCGTCGTCCTGCGTCGGGGATACCCAGTTAGCTCCTTTGTCTATGGAATACTCGTATTCCGGATTTGCCGGTTTTACAAGTATATATGTATCGCCTGCGGTTATGGATCCTTCGATCTCCGACTGATCCGGCGCGTCCTGAATTTCCTTATCGCCCGTCTTTACGGTTGTGCCGTTTGTCGGGTCGGACGGGTCAAGATATTCCGTTGCCGCCGTTCTTGCGTAGATCGTATATTCCGTGCTTGTTTTAAGACCTCTGAAAGTAACCTCGAGAACGCCGTTCACAAGTGAGGGAGTTTCCCATTTGTTGCTTGGACCTTCTCCTTTGAGACTGTAGCAGTATTCAAGTCCGGATTTTGCCTTTACGGTAATTCTGTTTCCGTTTACCGTTATATCCTCAAGCGGGATTTCATCGGGCGTAAGAGCCTTGATCTTCCATGTCAGATTTCCCTCATCGTCAAGCTCAAAGGTCACGCTGAGCGATTTCATTCTTGACGGGAATTTGATTTTATCCGACGGAATTCTTGTATAGATCGGAACCGAAAGTCCCGCCTCCAACGGCTTTCCTACCGAGAGAGGCACCGTTGTTCCTATCGCCGATGCCCATTTTTCGCCGTCAACCGAATATACCTGACCGCTGACCGCCGGAGTTATCTGTATCATTCCGAGAGAGGTGTTTGTTAGGAACGGTTGTACCGATTTGGGATCGATATCCTGCGGATCGGGCATTCTGTCCGCAAGCTGAAGTATCTGCGGATCGCTGTCCTTTATACCCTCCGCCGAGGATTTTTTGTAAATCAGTATCTCTCTGCCGGTATTATCTTCGTTGAACATATCCTCCTCAAGAGCTGATGTAAGCTTCCGGCGGTTTTCGCCGTCAAGAGAATATTCATAGTTTTCACCGACATTTGTAAGAAATCCGCCTTCTATGTCCATACCGACTTTAGGAGTGCTTTCCTTGACTTGAGAGCCGATAACCAATGTAGCTACGGCTGTTCTGTCAGCGCTGTCCGGAGTTTTTACCCTTACGGTGTTGTTATACCAGTCTGTCGGGATCTCCATAACCGATACTTCATCGATTATATCGAAACAATACTCTTCGCCGTCGAGATTTGACCATTCGCTTTCGCCCGCGGCAGGCTCTTTTCCGTCGATCTTAAAGGTCATAAATTTATTTATTCCCTTTATTATGCCGTTTTCAAGATCTACCATAAGCAGCAGAACCGTCTTTTTGACGCTTATCGGATTGTTTTCCTCCGAATCGGTTATATTCACCGTTATTTCGGATACGCCGAGCTCTGCCGTAAGCTCATCGAATACTACCGAGAATTTGTTGCTTTCGTCAACCGTTACCTCGACCTTTTGAGTGCGTACATTATCTCCGCTGCCTATCGATGCGGTGATAAAGGCTTTTTTATCCTCCGCCGCAAAGGCGTATTTGCCCGATGCGGTGATCTTATTTTCGTTGTTTATGCCGATTATAAGCTCGGATGCGTCTATAAGTCTGATAATTTTCGGACTGCTCGGCATTTGCGTTTCGGTGCCGTGGTCACGGATAAGTATTTCTCCGCCGGTAAAGCTTTCCGGGTCTATTACCGCATCGTTTTCGTCCTTATAAATCCACTCGCGTCCGTTGTCGGTGGAATACTGTATATCATTTGCATATGAAATTACCGCGCTTTCTCCCGTTTCGCTGTTATAGTTGGTAAACTGCGCCTTTGAGAGCATTTCCGTTTGTCCGCGTTCCGGGGGGATTTTCAAAATCGTCTGCGGAATTTCGGTGCCGTCTTCGCCGCCTGCGGGTTTCTTAAAGGTGACGTATCTTTTTTCCTCATTCTTTGTGAGATCGATGGGGAGAGCGAATTTGTATGTTCTTTCCTCGATCACATAAACAAGGTCGTTTTGCGATACCGTTTTTGTGACCGGCTCATCGTTTCCATCGACAAAATACGAATATTCCATACCGGACACCACTCCGATAACATATCCCGTATATTTTCCGTTTTTATCCTTGTCAAGGTCCAATGCGGGCGCTATCTTTGATTTTGACAGATATGCCGTATAACCCGATTCATCCTCCGCCGATGTGCCGGTTTTGAACACCGCCGTATCGTTCTCGTCAAAGCCGATATCGGAGGGTGTTTTGCCGCTGTCGGGCATTGCCTTCCAAGCGCCGTCGGTATCAAGATACCAAAGAGCGCTTTTCGCATCATCAAAGACCTCTCTGAAATAGTCGTTCATCGGATTTATGTTTCCGTCGAGGTCAACCTCGAGCGAGAGGAAAGAGATTTTCTGTCTTTCGCTTGTGTTAAAGTCTATGACTTTGCCGTTTAAATCTTTTGTGATTATGCTGTAGTTATGAATACCCGCGGGGACAAAGCCGGTTTCCGGATATATCGCCTTGATATTTGCGGCATCGTCTTGGCTCATATCGATGTTTGCATACACCGTTGCCGATATTGTCGCAAGAGGCGCGGCGTCGGGGTCGGTGTTGTCGTCATCGTATATTTCCATATTGACCGAGGTATTCTCCAAGGGCTGAGGATCGTATGCCGCGTTTATTTCAAGTAATCCGTCGATCGATTTTGACTGCTTTTCGAGAAGAGTGACCGTGACCGGAATGTCCTCGTTGGAAATTATTACCGGGTATTCATAGTCCGAATCATCGGAGAATTTCCAGTAATGCAGTCTGCCGGCATATTTTGAATATGTGCTGTCTTTTCTGAATGTCGTCACGTTCGCGTTCAGCTTTCTGAGAAGCACATCCGATTTCATTTCATCATCCGAAAGCTCCTTACCCCTGAGACGTCCCACGAATGTCTGACCGCCGATATCCGATTTTGATGTGCCTATGTTGTCAACCGAATTTGTTATGTAATAGGTAAACGCGCTGTTGTAATCGGGATCCTTCTGATTGCCCATGCCTATCGAATAACCGCCGCTGTAGCAGGCGATGGTGCCCGCGCGGCTGTCTCTGTAGCTTACCTCGACTCTTCCCGCGTTATACACGTTATCCACATATGAGGGAATTCCGTTGTCGCTTATGTTGGGAGTATAGCCCACTATGCCGCCGGCGTTCGATTCCTGAACTCTTTCGGCAAGAGATTTTATAAATCCGGCATTAAAGCAGTTGATTACATAGCTCGGTCTTTGAGCGGTTCCGTACATATATCCGACTATACCGCCGGCGCCGGTCCTGTCGCCCGAGGGCGCGTAGGTGCCCATTACGTCCGAAGCGCTCTGATCCTTGTCTATAAAGTCCATCTTTACATCCGCATGGTTCGCGCAGTTTATGATAAAGGTATTCTGCTGCATATATCCCGCGATACCGCCCGCCTGACCGCCGTACGCGTATATCGAGCCGCTGAACGAGCAGTCGTATATGCCGCCGCTTTTTTCGCTGTCGCCGATAATGCGGCCGGCAATACCGCCGACATTGTGTTTTCCGCGGATTGTTCCCTCCGCGCGGAGATTTTTGACCGTTCCGGAAACGGACGAGAACAAGCCTCTGTTGTTTCTTGAAATATCGTTTATGTTGATACCCGAGATAGTGTGATCGTTTCCGTTAAAGGTTCCCGAAAAGTCTCCGATAACGCGTATTTTTTCTTCGTTTCTCAGGTCGATATCGTTCACAAGCTCGGCGTTCAGCGATGAATTTTTATCCACCTCATCGGCGAACCATTCGAAATCGGCTTTTGTTTCAATAATATAATAGCGATAGTCGCCGGATCCGCCTTGCTTCGGAATTGCCTTTACGACAACAAGTCTTCCTTCATCCGCCTCGTAATTCTCCCTGTTTCCGTCAATATCGAGCTTCAGACCCGATCCGTAGACCACAAATTTATTCTTTATGCTTTCGGCTGTTGTATTTCCCGGGACCTCGTTGCTCGGGCAGAGAACGACCGTGGGACTGCTGTCTCTTGTGGGAGGCTCGGCTTCAACGCAGAATACCTCCTGAGAATCCGCAAACGGTTTTTCAACCTCGATATAGGAGGTTGCCGGAACGCGTATCGCGTCATATATATATCCGCCGTAAAGTATCATTTTTCCGCCGAGATATATACCCGGTCCGCAGTATTCGCCGCCGGTAACGCTGTTGTCCTTTATATAAGAGTCTTTTGCGATAAGCGATCCGCCCTCCGCGATATATACCGCGCCGCCCTTTTCGGCTTGATTGTTTTTGAATGATATACGGTCATCCGTTTCGTCTGCGCTCATGAGCTCTGCGGACGATTCAAACACAGCCGATGCTCCGTTTGCTATATACACCGCGCCGCCGAGACCGGAAGAAACGTTATTTTCTATCGTTCCGCTTTTAAAGATGACCTGTCCGCCGGTAATGCATATCGCGCCGTTGTAAGAGTCGTTTTCGTAAATATCGGTGTCTTCAAGCTCGAGTATACCGCCCGAAACACATACGGCGCCGCTGTTTTCCGTCATATTTACGTTCCTTTTTATCTGTACGCCGTTGAGTATGACATCGGCGGAGCTGCCGATTACTTTAAGAATGGGCGCCGACGACGTTATGCCGTTGTTTATTCTTGAATCGACATTTCCCGAGCCGTATACATTCCATACCGCGCCGCCGTCAAAGATAACGTCTTCCATAAGCACATCGCCGTATATTTCCATGAGGCTCACGGAATTCATGCTGCTTTTTCTTGTTATCGTATGGTGATCACCGTTTATTTTGATATATTTTCCCGCCGGGATCTCAACGGTATTTTCGATCCCCGCCAGCATATCGATATCCTTAGTCAATGTAATTACGGCTCTGTTTTGGGAAGAGCTTTCCGAACCGACAGCCTCTTCGACCGCTTCGGAAAGGCTTTTATATGACATTCCTCCGAAAGACGCAACCGTTTGGGAGGTTATTCTGCCGTCCGCCGATACGATGCTGTTGTCCTCGGTATCGGCGAGCCCGCCGAATTCAACGAAATATCCTTTTATATCGTTCGACCGGGAGGTGTAATCGCCCCACTGAGTTCCGTCAATCAATGTGTATTTTCTCATGCCCACAAATCCCGAGCCGGATTCCTCGGAATTCATCTTATTGTCGTTATTGGGTTCGCCGCTGTGCCAGTTTGTATAATCGTAGACGTTGCCGATCTGCACCTCATCGGCTTTTCTGCCGGTGTACAGCTTTGCGTTTTCGCTGTATGCGGTTTTGCCGTCGGAATCGAATACGACCTTGCCCTCGGGACCGGATATCCAATAGAAATACGAGTAATACTTATCTTCCGCCGAGAGCGTTATCTGACCGTTGGAGTTTTTGGTTGCTTCGGCTCTCGTTGCGCCGAGCCAGCTTGATTTTTCGCCGGACATTTTATCGAGATAATCCTGTTCGCGCTTGTCTGTAACGGTAACAAGATAGCCGCTGCGTCCGTAGAATGATTCGCCGAGCGCGTCGTTATACGCGTCGCTCCACGAAACGCCTTCATCGATGTATTTGTAATAATGACCGTTGGCAACGTTGTAATATACCTCGTCCGCTTCATTTTCCGATACGAGGATCTTTACATACTGTCCGTTTGTCGGGTCGGTGTGGAATACGACATTGCGCAGGAAATCCGTTACATAAGCGGTCGATTTTCCTTCCGTGAAATTTATGACCTTTATATAATCCTTGTCAACGGATACCGATACGGTCGGATCGTCCGAATATTCATACGAATTTTTTATTTCTATACGGTCGCTGTCCTGCGGAACATCGGAAAACATGATGACCGCGGAGGCGATGGAGTTTGTGCCGGTAACTTCGAGATATTGATACGAATATGTCTCGCTTTGTCTGTCATATACCGCATCTCCGAGGGTGATGCCGAATTCTGCCGGAGCAAGAACAATATCGTTGTTTTTTATTACCGCTCTGCTGCTTCCGGCGCTCACTTTTATTTTTTTGAGAAGAGCGTCGGTTGCAGGGTATCTTGCCGAACCCTTTATTACGACATCGTCGTATGTCGCATCATCATTCATGGTTATGTTGATGGTGCCTGAGGGAACGGACGTGGTGGTGAGAGTGATATAACAGTTCTTGTCAAGATATTTATCGAGATATAAGGTCGAGCTTGTTATTTCTCCGATCTTGCCGTCGGAGTCCGCGCCCAGCTCCAGGCCGTCCGTTGTTTTGACCGCATAAACCGTTGTGCTGTTATTTGTGTAGTCACAGTTTATTATGCTGCCGCCGTTTAATGTGAATGTACCCGATTCCGCATTTACCGCGCCGCCCCTGTTGTTTTGGATGACCGCGCCTTTTCCCAGAACAAATGATGACGGTGATTTGGTTGTGGTATCGGAATGGGTGCCGACGGTTTTTGCGATATAAGCGGCATTCGACAAACGCTTGCCGTCCGCCGTAACGCCTTCGAGACAGATATATCCGTCGTTTGTCACGAACATTTCGTCCGAAAAGCCGCTGCTTCGGGTCACGGTGCAGCCGTTTCCTTTGATTTTTACCGCCTTGCCCATGGAGGCGGTGAGTGTTTCGCCTATTTCATCATCGCCGAAAAGGTCGATAACAACGGGATTTGAGGCGGATACATCCTTTCCGCCGAACTTTGTTATATCCAGTGCGGCTTTAAACGCCTGCGTAAGAGTATCGTATTCGGTTACTTCCACTCTTCCGCTGCCGTCGTTTTTGGCGTTTGTGATCTGCGCTATGCTGCTGCGCTGCGTAACGATATTCGTTCCGTCGGCAGCGGCGATTTTTCCGGAATTGGTTATATTGAAATTGCTTTCCGATACGGTTCCCGCCTCGCTTCCGTCAACTACCGTTGCGGAGCCGCATTCTTCTTCAAAATTGTCCGCAAGAGTGATATTTATGACTTCGTCCGCGGGGAGTACGGTCAATAATGAGATATACTGCCCCTTTGCGAGATATACGTTCTTTACGCTGTTTTGGGCGTTTATTGAAAATTTTGCCGCTGAGGATTCGCTTCCTATGACCGCGATATCCTCGTCAATATCGTTTACACGGTTGCCCGAGATGCTGCCGCCGACTATGCGACATTCGGAACCGCTGTCGAGCACGATACCGCCGCCTCTTACCTTTGCGGTGTTATCGTATATTCTGCCGCCGCCCATTGTAAAGATGCCGCGTGAAACAAATACGGCTCCGCCGTTGCCCACTGCCGAGTTGCCGTGTATGGCGGCGCTGCCTTTCACACTTACGCGGCCGCGGGTAATATGTATCGCCGCGCCGTCTCCGGTGGTGCCGTGACCGGTGATAACGGTACCCGAGTCTATGATAAGTCCGTCGTTTTCCGATGACGTATTCGAAATGTCAACGTTAAACACGGGGAAAGACGAGTTCTGTCTGCCGTTAAGGGTTATATTCGAGAAGGACAGAACGGAGCCGTCGTTATGATTGCTGGCAGAGATCTTGACGTCAAAGAATTTTGAGGCACCCGGGGCAAGCGATATGCTGTGTCCGTCGCCGTCGATGTTTACATAGTATGTAATATTCGCGCCTTCAAAATCCGTGATATTCTTAAGGAGCGTTATTGTTTTTCCGGCATTTCCCGGATCGGACAAAGCGGTCGCAAAATCAACGGGATCTCCGTCGATGGAAGCGTTTTCCTCGGGCTCTTCCACTGGGTCCGCTTTTTTCATTGTTTTGTTCATTTCGTCGTAAACAAAGGAATATTCATCGTCCGCGCTTGAAAAATGAGCGAACAGAGCGGGCAAAGCCTCATCATTTTCTTGCAAAGCTTCATCCACCGTTATAACGGAGTCGCCCTTGTCTGCGTCGGGGCATAAAACGGTATAGCGATTGCTGCCCGTGAACATTTCCATAACCTTGATTTCCGAGTCTTTATTAACCTTTATTGCTCCGTCAAGCGAAACGTTGTTGTTGTAAAATTCAGCCGAGGCGCTGCCGCTTATTTCCAGCGAATAACCCGGACTTGAAATCGACGCGTCAT
>JAFLUR010000339.1 GCA_022508725.1 Oscillospiraceae bacterium | reverse complement strand
TCCGACATTGGCCATCATGCCTCTTCCGGTATCACTTGACGCACCCTGATGGAAAAGCTCCTCTCCCGTTGCGGCATCGTAAACCGTCATACCGAAATCAAGCGTTTTTCCGTGCGATACCCAGTTCCCGTCCTCATGAACGCTGAAATATTCATACCCCTCATGCGTCGGATCGTAATCGCCTATATGCAGCGCGTCACCGTGTTCTCTCCATGAACACCACTTCGGAACGAGGCGATCCTTTTCATCAACCTCCATGCAGAGCGCGCCGCTGATAAACTCGTCCTTGCCGTCATTATCAACGTCCGCCGTTGTTATATTATGGTTTCCCTGTCCGACATAATCCTCATTGCCGGAAGTATAACCGTTCTGTCCGCTCAATGTATCGAATATATATTTTACATTCAGTCTTTCACCGTCAAAGCCTATTCCGCATATACCCGTTCTCTGTCCGAATCCGCTCTGTCCGAAATAATAGCCTCTCCAGTATACCGCATACGGATTTTCCCCGTCAAGATATGATACGGTGGCAAGAAATCTGTCACATCTGTTTCCGTACGCATCACCCCATACGTTTGCGGAAACTCTTTGTGTGGGATAATTTATCGTGTCAAGAGCGATTCCCGTTTCACCGTCAAATATCGTAAAATATTCGGGACCGGTGAGAATATATCCGTCCGAATTCACATATGATGTTTTATTATCCGCATTCTTTATACCTGTGTCAAGACTTGCCTGTGTAACATAATTATCCTGTCCGTCCTTTGAGCCCGGAGCCGTCTTTGCCGTAATTTCAGCCTTTCCGTCCTTATCAAAGTCATACACAAGAAACTGCGTATAATGCGCGCCCGAACGGATATTTCTGCCGAGATCTATACGCCATAAAAACGTTCCGTCAAGCTTATACGCGTCAAGCAGCACATTTCCGGTATATCCTCCGTTCGAGTTATCCTGCGGATTTGCATCCCATTTCAGGACTATCTCATATTCGCCGTCGCCGTCAAGGTCTCCGCATGAAGCGTCGCCCGGGAAATAGGATAAAGACGAACCGTCCTCCGCGGTACATTTTGCGGGCACCTGAAGCGGAATATCAAAATAATTTTTTCCGGTATCAAACGCTTTCACCTCTTTGGATTTTTCTCCCTTTTTTGCGCCCTCGGCAGCCTCTACCGTATATACCGAATCGGATGTTCCTTCCTTATCAATATAATTTGTGGATTTTGCCTCATTCGCTATAAGCTTTCCGTCACGGAAAATATTAAACGAAACTCCGCTTTCCGCATCTCCGAACAATTCATCCTCGCTTTTGTCAAGACGCCATGAAAGATAAATTCCGCCGGTCGTATTAACGGCGGCAAGTCCTCTGTCAAGACTGTCATAAAATCCGGCATTATCCGCCTCGGCACCGCAGCTTAAAAACGGAATTGACATTCCCGTCGTCATGACCGCTGCGGCAGCTGCGGCGGCAGCAAACCTTTTCAGTACCATTGTTTTTACCATCCTTTCAACTACATATAACCCGACTTACGATACCGGGACCGATTTACCTCAGTTATACCGAAAAAACGAAAAAAACCGTTTCTGTCAATAACATAAGATATTTTAACTGCATTACAATTATTTTAATATATTTATGTATATATGTCAATCAAATTTTAAGTTTTCGATCAAAATTTTAACGTTTTTTAATAAAGAATACACTTAAAATACATATCGGGAATATAAAATATATGCAAGGAAACACCGGGTGATCAAAAAATAATCCGTGTTTTCCGGTATTTTTTGAAGCCCGCCGTAAATAATGCGGCGGACCGACAACATACATTATGTGAGGAGAATATGAGGAGATGATATCGATGAATAAAAAATCGGCGGCAGCGGCGGCTGTAATGGGCGTGATGGCGGTATGCCTGTGCGCGGCGGCAAGCATCGGCGGCAAAAACGGAACAAGCAATGCAAACGGCATAAGCGTAAATATAGACGGTTCACCCGTTTCATTTGATGTCGAGCCGTGTATAATAAATGACAGGACCATGGTCCCGATGAGAAATATTTTCGAGGCTCTCGGCGCCGAGGTGAGTTGGGATGATTCCTCAAGAACCGTAACCGCGCAAAAGGACGGCAATACGATAATCCTTGCGGAGGGTTCGTATGAGATTTACAAAAACGGGTCCGCATCCGCGATAGACTCGCCTCCGGTCATCATAGACGGAAGAACTCTCGTTCCCGTGCGCGCCGTGAGCGATGCGCTTGATGTGGACGTGAGCTGGAACGAGGAAAGCAAAACAGTCAACATAAGCACCTCAAAAGATGATGCAAAAGATGATGATTTATGGAAAGAAAACACCGGAGAAATAGATCTTGACACCATGACGGTATCGGGCAATGGCGTATCCGCCGACGGCAATACCGTAAAAATCACACAGGGCGGTGATTTTACCGTAACGGGAACTCTCGAAAACGGTATGATACTCGTAAACACCGACTCAAAGGTCAAGCTTCGCCTCAGCAACGCGAACATAAGCAATTCCTCCGGTCCGGCGATTTACTTTGAAGACTGCAAAAAAGGATATATCACAATAAAAAAGGATACCGAGAATT
>JAFLUR010000338.1 GCA_022508725.1 Oscillospiraceae bacterium | reverse complement strand
CCGGCAGAAAAACCCGCTCAAAAATCCGGCAATCTCCGAATACTAAACAGGCTCTTACACTCTCCCATGCAACCGAGAAAAACACGCGTTTTTCTGCGGTTTTCTTCCTCGAATTTCGCAAGAAAGTTCTTCGCGTAAATTATTCAAGATTTAATTGGGGAGCAATACATTTTACTTGTTCGAGCTTTACGCGAAAAGAAATTGTCCGTGGTGTCGGTATCGAATCGAATTTCACAAGATAGGAGCTTTTTTCGGTATTTGTATCCAAAATGCAGCCCTCTCCGAGGTATTCGTGCCGGACTCGTGCGCCGATCGGGAACAGTGCGCTTTCCGGATTTTCAGGCATATATTTTTCGCTGTAGGCTATGTACTCACGCGTATCTGCGATCAGACCGGCGTTAGGCTTCTGCGTGTATTCCAAAAGACCGTCGTCAATATCCAATACAAAACGGGACGGATAACGAGGCGAGCCGTCAAAGTTGCGCCCCTCCGCACCCGACAAATATAACCGCTTTTCCGCGCGGGTCATGGCAACGAATGCAAGCCGTCGTTCCTCCTCCATACCGGGGAGGTCTTTTGTTTTTCGTGACGGAAACACGCCGTCATTCATACCGCAGAGAAACACATACGGAAATTCCAGTCCTTTCGCGGCATGGACGGTCATCAGCTTGACCTTATCGGAGCTGCCGTCCGTATCGGCGTTTGTGAGAAGTGCGACATGCGCAAGAAAATGTTCCGCTGTCGCTTCCTCGCCGCAGGTCATTTCGTATTCATGTACAAACTGCTTCAGTTCCGCCAGATTGTCAAGCCGTTCCGAACTGCCCTCCGTGCGTAACATCGTCTCATAGCCGCTCTCATTCAAAAGAGCGGCGAGCAGATCCGATGTGGATCGTTCCGCATAGTCCGCCGAGAAATCCTCAATCAAACGTACGAAATGAGCCGCCTTTGTACCTTTAAAAATATCCTCATCCAAAGTTTGTTTCAAAGCATTATACAACGTACATTCGTTTTCTTCCGCGTATTTTTCCAGAAACTCCATGCGCCTCTTTCCAATGTTCCTCTTTGGTGTGTTTACGACACGGCGAAAGGACAGATCGTCCTGCGCGATGAGCATACGAAGATAGCAAAGAGCGTCCTTAATCTCCGCTCGTCCGAAAAACGGAACACCGCTGTAAATATGATACGGAAGCTTAGCTTTCAGAAGCGCCTCCTCCACGGAACGGGTAACGTAATGAGAGCGGTAAAGAATTGTCATATCACTGTAATCTATCCCGTTTTCATGCAGTTCATTTATTTGAGATACAACCCATTCCGCTTCATGCTCCGCATTTTGGGCAAAGTTGAATATGACCGGCGCTCCGTTTGGGAGAACGGGCACAAGCTCTTTCTTGATGCGGTGTTTATTTTTGTCGATCAGCGAATTGGCGGCAGCCAAAATCTGCGGCGTGGAACGATAATTATTCAGCAGCATAATTGTTTTTGTCGGAGGAAATTGCTTGTCAAAATCCAGAAGATATTTCACATTCGCGCCGCGCCATGTGTAAATTGTTTGATCGGGATCTCCGACAATAAACAGATTGTTATGATAACCGCACAACACTTCCATCATCTCATATTGCAGAGAGTCGATATCCTGAAATTCGTCAATCATAATATATTCAAGACGTTTCTGCCATTTCAGGCGAATTCGGTCGTTTTGCGCGAAAATATACAAGGTAAACTTGATAAGATCGTTATAGTCAAGCCCGAAGCATTTTTTCTCCTGATACAGGTAGCCGTAGAAAATAATCTCATCCGTTTCGGTCGCATTCAGATATTTCCTGTGCAGCGCCTCCAAAGACATATCCGTCATATCAAGATAATATTCCGGCTTTTTGAAAAGCTTTTGTATCTCGATCATATCCCGCGCATCGGAAAAGGTTTTATCACGCATGGTCAAACCGCGCTCGTCATAGATAACGCGGAGCATGGCGTCAATATCGCTGTTGTCAAGGACAAGAAAGCTTTTCGGGTATTGCAGTGCATAGCTGTCCTCCTGAAGCACGGATACGCAAAATCCGTGAAAAGTATTTATATAGCCCGTATCATTATCTCCGATGAGGTTTCGGATACGTTGGCGCATTTCATTTGCCGCTTTGTTTGTAAATGTAACGCAGAGAATATTTTCGGGAAGGATACCCAACTCGTTCACCAGAAATGCAAAACGATGTGTAAGTGTTCGTGTTTTGCCGGAGCCCGCTCCCGCAATCACGCGCACATATCCCTCTGTTGATGTTACAGCTTCAAGCTGCTCGTCGTTCAAATTCCGTTCCATTTTTTCACCTGCTTTGACTGTGTTATTCAATTGATTTGTTTGCTATGGTTTCGAAAGGAAATTTTCCTGTTATCGCCGGTGTTTCATCGGCTTTTATTATATCACGAAATACCGGAAATTTCAATAGATGAAAATTATAAAAAATATGAGAAGCTGCGCGTGTATCTTCACTCGATCCCGGCGTCTGCCTGTCTGTTTCTTTGTTATTCAATGCAATCGGCATAATATTGATCCTCCGACTGACTCTTGAATTTTCTGCTTGCCCAAACTGTGAAATTCTACGTCATAAAACCTTGGTTGGTCGTAAAACTTCGTTTTACT
>JAFLUR010000337.1 GCA_022508725.1 Oscillospiraceae bacterium | reverse complement strand
TGTAATATGACGGATCTTTTGCAATAAAAATGCAGTCCTCGCAGGATTTTTTACTCCGGGAAAGAAATTCATCATTTGACGGAACATTTCCTTCAACTTTTAAGGTTATTTCATTTGTGTTCGCGATTCCGTAAGGCGTCGCACGCAGTTCGTCAAAACCCTCATATGCGGAATGTACATGGCACCTTGTATCATAATGCCGCAGGTCCATGGCGTTTGCATCGGGAGACCAAAGCCATACGACAGCCTTTGCATCATTTCCGGATACACCTTTAAATTCAACGGCGCTCGGATATTTTTGCCAAAAATCCTTTAAATACAGCGAAAACGCGCCCGCTTCATCGCTTATACAGCCCGTTCCCAACGATCTTTTTCCGTAATTTCCGCATATATACACGCAGCCCTCTCCGGTACGTTTGTATATCCCGTATTCATTTGCCGAAAGCTGCGTTATTTTAAAATCATCCCATACCGCGGATTCGTCCAAAAGACCGAGAAACCTTTCATCCTCCGCCTTGTCGAATTCTATCCGCTCGCCCCCGGTCTGCTTTTCGTACATATCATGGTATTTCCCCGTAGTGCGCCATGTGAGCAGATTTTTGGGCGAGTCGCAGAATACGCCGCTCTCCCCCGTAAATCTTACATGCTTATTATAATTTTCGCCCGAAACCGCAACATCGAATTCAATACCTATTCCCTTTATAAAATCGGTGTTTTGCTGACCGTCGAAAATAAACGTATGCTTTATTTTTATCTCATCCGAGGCGGAAAAAAAGTATAATCTTAAATCAAACGGGATAAATCGTCTTTCGCGCCCGTTTCGCATATGAATATTTTGCCCGGAATGACAGCCTTGCAGTCGCACGACAGTTTTTATGTCGCCCTTTGTTATTTCGCTGCTTGTTATTATACTTTTAAAAGGCTCAATTATCGTGCTTTGATATCCCGCATTTTTAAAACGGTTTTCGTTGAGAAGAACAAGCCTTCCGCCGGTGCAGCGTGTATTTCCGTTATTGTCGGTGATACTTTTTATTATATCGGCGCCGTTTCTTCCTATGACCGCTTTTATCGCTCCCGTATCGATATGATATTCGTTTTCGTTTTCCGTAATTATAATGGGATTTTTTACCTCCGCGCTGCCCTTTTCCAGCGCATAAAAATTCGAATTCGGTATGTCCGAAACGCTGTGAACAGTCCATTTTACGCTCCCGTCGTTCCAATATGCGGCACAGAACGTCTGCGTGGGAATTTTTTCAAAATCGGTTTTTATGACAAAACTATCCTCTTTTTTCACCTCACCCCGTTTGTGAGGTATACCGAATACGGTATGATCCTTTTTTTCCGACAGCCATTTTAATTCAATCATTATTATTTTCTCCTTTTGGTTTCATCAACCCCGCAAAAGCTGAACGTATATTTATATTCCTTATCGCATGAAAGCATAAATTCCGGATGTGCAAGCGTTCCCCATGAGGTATCTCCGCCGACGCCCGACTGACGATAATTTATATACATAACGGTCTTATCGCTTTCGGGCAGCTCATATTCGTGCATGGCATTTATAATCTCATCGTTATCCCATTCAAAAACGCTGAAATCAAAGGTATCGCCTTTGAATTTTAATCCCAAACCGCTTTCATCGGTAAGATACGCAAAGCGAACATCCGTCTTTGTTCCGCATTCCTGCGGCTTTAAATACGGAACGAACTGCTCGCGCACACTGCCGCCGTATATGCCTATCTTTGCGCCTTTTTTTCTGTCCCATGCCGTTTCGTGAGGACCGTTGCCGTACCATTTGATTTGATCGAAGGATTTATCCGCAATAAGTCTCATACCGAAAGCCGGCATTTCATAGAGATTTGAATTCGGGTTTATACGCTCCGTAACGATAACCTCTCCGCTGTCCGCAATCTTGTAATTTATATAAAGCTCACCAACCCATCCGCCGTACATATCGCCCCTTATTCTCGGACCGTCGGGAAGTTTGAAGCTCGTTTTTATGCCTATAAATCCCTTTTCGGACATATCAAGCGAAAAATCCGTAAGTTTTCTTGTTTTGCTGTTCTCTACCCACGCCTCACATCGCCGCGGCATTTGATTTCCTCTGTCGTTATCCGTCCATGCACGGTAAAAATTAGGCGTTAGGGGTTCACGCAAAAGCTCTCTGCCTTTAAAACAATAGGAAATCAAAAGTCCGGTTTTCTTTGAAAATACAATTTGTGTATTTCCGGAGCAATTCACTGTCACTTTTTCATTGTCGGTATCAAACGACGGAGTTTTTGCGGGTATTTGCTTTTTCGGCTTTTTCTGCGGAATGACAAACTGTGCAAATGCAATCTCATGTCCGGCATCCGCCCATATTGTTCTCTCACGCAGCTGTATCGAAATATTAAGTATAAATTCACATTCCGGATCGTCCGGATCGTCAAACGGAATTACGAACATTCCCTCCTCACCGGGACGGAGGTCGAGCAGCATAAATCCGCGCTTGATCTCAACGCCGTCCTTTGTTATATACCATATACAATCATAATCGGCAAGGTTTGTGAATTGGAATTTGTTTTTAATAAATATACTGTGTCCGCATATATTTCCCTCTTTAAATCCCACATTTTGATATACCGCCTTTACCTCCGCAAGCTTCGGCGAAG
>JAFLUR010000336.1 GCA_022508725.1 Oscillospiraceae bacterium | reverse complement strand
ATTCTTCTCAAATCATCAACTTGGGTAAATCTGTTCTCAAATATCGTTTCAACAAACACACCGGTACCCTCCGCCATTGCGGCAAGAGCCATAAGCGGGGTCTGAACATCCGTCGGAAATCCCGGATAGGGCATCGTTCTTATAAGCTGGGATGCTTTTGGATTTCCCGACGGATAAAGTATTATCCGGTTATTTTCCGTCCTTATTTTCAATCCCATCTCCTCAAAAATCGAAAGAACCGCTTTCATATGTCCCGGAATTACATTGTCGATCACCGCCGAACCGTGTCCCGCTGCGGCAAATATAAGATATGTGGCTGCCGCTATTCTGTCCGGAATTACGGTATGCTCGCACGGATGCATATTCTCCGTCCCCTCTATCACTATGCAGTCCGTTCCCGCGCCGTCCGTATGACCTCCGCACTTGTTTATAAAATCGGCAAGATCAGATATTTCGGGTTCCCTCGCGGCATTTGTTATAATTGTGGTTCCTTCCGCTCTTGCGGCGGCAAGCATTATATTCTCGGTCGCCCCCACACTCGGAAAATCCAAATGAATATCCGTCCCTTTCAGTCCGGCGGCGATACAGTTTATATATCCGCCTTCCTCCTTTATATCCGCTCCCAGCTGCCTTAAAGCCTTTATATGCATATCGACCGGTCTTGTTCCTATGGCACAGCCTCCGGGCATTGAGACCCTTGCCGTTCCCGTACGTCCTATCATTGCTCCGAGAAATATTATGGACGAACGCATTCGCCTCATCATATCATCGGGTATGCATACATTCTCTATATTATCCGAATTTACGGTTATTGTATGCCCCTCCGAAACAACCTTGCAGCCGATATGCTCCAATATATCAACAGTTGTTTCCACGTCCCTTATTGCGGGACAATTATGTATCACATTCTCTCCGCCCGAAATCAGTGTTGCCGCCAAAACAGGCAGAACAGCGTTTTTTGCTCCCCGGACCGATATTTCTCCCTCGAGCTTTTTTCTGCCTTCCACAACAAAAACACCCATATAAAACACCTCCGCAATGCTTTTGCCGATAATGTACAAAAATATATAAACCGGCATTTATTTATTGAGATCGCCGATATGAAGGATTTAACCTATCCGGCGTTCCCTTTATAATATGCATTACGAAAAATTGTGTTATTATTGTTCTCCCAACCGGCTCTTGAATTTTTCCGGTTGCCCGTACCGTGAAATTCCGCATCATAAAACCTCGGTCCGGTCGTAAAAATTCGTTTTACCGGTCACCTGAAAAACACGCGTTTTACCGCGGTTTTGTTTAAAGAATTTCACAAGAAATTCCTTGACTTTCGCCGTTTTTTTCTTCGCATAATTCTTCAAGACTTAATCGAGGCATCAATAAATTAAAGAATCAACGGGTCTGTATCCGGAATATTCCGGGCAGATATAATAATTATTTATCATTGTTTGGGCTGAGATTTGTTTTTCTCCGACACCTTTAAAAGAAGCTTGTATATCTCATCAAGCGCATCTCTTTTCGCAAGCTTTTTTGCGTTATATCCCATAAGTCCTAGCGTTATGCAGTCGCGTATCACCAGCTCGGTTATTTTATCATAGAGCATATCGCCGTCAAGCTCATCTTCCGTTATGACCACGGCGGCATTCTTCTTTTCAAGCTCCCTTGCATTCTGCTCCTGATGATTTCTTACAACATTCGGCGACGGTATCAGCACCGATGCCTTTCCGAGCGCGGCGATCTCACTTACCGTTATGGCTCCCGAACGGCTTACGACCAAATCGGCAGCCGCCATAACGTCCGCCATATTGTCTATATACGGCAGTATCTTTACGCCGTTGTGCGTGGTTATACCCGTCTTTTTCATCTCCATGCAGAAATCCTCGTAATTTCTGTCCCCGGTGGCAAATATAAGATAAAATCTGTTTTCCTTGATTATCTTTCCCAACATATTGAGAACGGTTTCATTTATCTTCCCCGCCCCGAGACTTCCTCCGAAAATAAGCACCAGGGGCTTGTCTTTCGGCATACCGATAATATCCTTTGCTTTATCGATATCGGCATTTAAAATGGCGCCTCTTACGGGATTTCCCGTATATACGCATTTCTTTTTATTGCCCATATGATTTATTGTTTCCTTAAAGCTGACCGCAACATAATCGACATATTTTTCACTGCCATTTACGGTAAGACCCGGATATACATTCTGTTCATGTATGACCGCTCCCACACCGCATTTCTTTGCCGCCATAGCCACAGGTCCGCTTACATACCCTCCCGTGCACAAGACGGCATCGGGCTTAAAGCTCTCTATGATTTCCTTTACGCGCTTGTTCGCATCCGACAGCTTTTTTATTACTGATATATTTTTATAAAGCTGCTTTCTGTTAAAACCGCATATATCGATATATTCTATATTGTATCCCGCCGCGGGAACAAGCTTTTTTTCCAATCCGTTCTCTGTTCCTATAAACAACGCCTCAAAATTTTCATCAACCGACTTGATATGATCGGCAACGGAAATCGCGGGATTGATATGTCCTCCCGTTCCTCCTCCTGCAAACAATACCCTCATGAAATTCAATCCTTTCTTTAATTTAAAATATTGATCCTCCAACTAACTCTTGAATTTTCTGCTTGCCCAAACTGTGAAATTCT
>JAFLUR010000335.1 GCA_022508725.1 Oscillospiraceae bacterium | reverse complement strand
ATGCTCCTCAAGGACGAATCTCCATTGAAAAAATAGGTACTGATTTTAAAGGGATCCCAATACTAACGGATAGAGCTTATGAGGGGGATGAAACTCGGGAACTTGCTCGTTTTTATGGTCACGAGCCTACCGTTCCTCCAAAGAAAAACCGTATTGATCCTTGGAGTTACGATAAAAAACTTTATAAGCAGCGCAATATTATTGAGAGACTTTTTCGTTGGCTTAAAAGTTTTAGAAGAGTATTTACACGTTATGACAAAACTGATATGATGTATTTTGCTTTTATCCGATTTGCTTGTATTACTGTTTGGTTAAAATAGTGTCAACAGTCCCTATGTAAGACTCGTGAGTATAATATCCTTTTCTCTGCAACGGAATATACTGATGATGGTGCATAAAATGAAATTATTCTGAAACTTGAGAGCCCGGTTATCAAGTTTGAAATCTTTTATTCATTCGTAAGTATAAAAGAACGAAAGACTTCAGGTTGATACAAAGCAGTTCTTCCGGTTGAGGAATGCAAAGTATATAATTTCAAGTATAATTGAGTTTCCGAGAATACTTTCGTTGTTGTACGCGGTGATTACACAGCAGTGTCATGAAACGAATCGATACAGGTGGGTATTAAAGAGACTTATAATAACTAAACCCGATGATAAATAAGGAGGAAAAAAGAATGTATTTAAAAAGACTAATAAGCGCGCTGCTTTCTTTAAGTATGCTTGCGTCAACAATTCCGTCAGCGTTTGCCCGCGCGTCTGACGAAAGTGAAGGATCATACTTTGATTTTGAAGCATCCGAATATGAAGTTAATGAAAAAGATGGTGAAATTAAAATCAAAATAGTGAGACATGGGCAAGGGAACGAAGCCGTCGATGTTGCGTTTAAAGCGGCGGATTTCCTGTCCGACTACGGCGTTGACTATGATATACTTGACGACTACGGCGATTCGCTGGAAAAAATTTATGGAGAGAAGCCGGATATGTCGGATTTTGTATATGAAGGCGATGAAGACGCAGCGACCGATGATATGATTGAGAAGAAACACGCAGGAGCAGCAGAAGATGTTGATTTTTCTGAAGAAGAAATTGATTTGGACAATGTTATCTTGGACGAGGCAGACGAAATAACCGATCTGAGTGAGATCACGCTTGATTCTGAGGAAGAAATTTCTGACACGGAAGATGAGGACTCCGTAATGGAAACGGACGAATCAACGGTGCCGGAGATCAACAATGATGTGCCAAAAAAAAGAAAAAGCACAGGTTCTCCTTTGCGCGACGCGCAGGCGGAATATCTCAATCTGCCCGAAAACACGGAAAAAACCGAGTCGGCTATAAAGGATACTCTTAATGATCTATACAGCTACTTTCTTTCGGCGGAGGGCGCAGAGGGTACTGTTCATTTTGGCAGAGGCGATACTGAAAAGACAATTACCATAAGGATTTTTGATAATGATATCGCAGAACAGAACAAGTTGTTCATGCTTGCGCTTATAGGTACAAACGCGGATAATACAACGATTGCGGCAAACGCAACCACTTATGTTACGATCGTTGACGATGAAGAAGCGGAAATCGCTTACTTTGATCTTGATGACGCCGGCCTTGTCCTGACAAGCGACGCTCCCGAGGGTTATGTTACAGTCAAAAGAAGCGGCGCGTCGCAGTATTTTGCGACAGTTTTCGTATCAACGGTTAAAGATACGGCGGACGACGGTGCATACGAAAGCTTTGAGTATAAAACAGTCGCTTTTGTTCCGGGAGAAACTGAGAAAAAGGTAAAGGTAACAGCATACGATTTTTCTGAGGACTCTAAATTCGGAATCCGTCTTGAAGGTGAAAGCGGAGTTGAAATCGGAAATCACTATATAGATGTTGCGATCTCTTCCGGCAACATAAATGATACTGCTGCAGACGCCGCGCTTATGGGAGATACTGACGCAGATATTGCTGAAACGGACGAAGACGTATCTCTTATGGCTTCCAATGTAAAATTGGGAAGCAGCTCATGGTCGGCGAACTTCTCAAATACAGACGTGCCGGGCGGATGGAAAACGGAGGTTACCGGAGACGGAAAAGCATGGAAAGAAAACAATCGTTTAAAAGTAAAGAACTATGACAAAAATAAGCACTCGATGTGGGTGACTAACAGTAAGATCAATCTTATCGGAAATAAAAATATTACATTCAGCGCATATGTTACAAATGTGAGTCGTGGGTTTAATACGAAATATGATACATATTCAACTTATTTCGAGACTGATTCCGACCAGACCTTTGAAGGCAGTCTTAATAACATTACGATAAACGGCAATAAGAACTGGAAAGAATACACTATGTCGCTTAATAATTCCGGAGATTCGGCATATCTGAAATTTTCAACAAAGCCTACTTCCAACGGCTACGACAATCCGCAGGCAGAGCTTGATTGGATAAGATTTAATTATGCGTATTACACATTTTCCGCTCAGAATTCGGTTGAAAGCTTCAACCGCAGGCTCTATGATTTCACACAGGGAACTCCGAATATATACGATACATACTGGGACGGCGAGACAAACAGAATTTACAATCCCGGAGGTATTGTAATAAAGAAGAAATCAAACAGCTATACCGTAGCGGGATTTTACGGAAACAACAGCGATTCCATTACGATAACTTCCG
>JAFLUR010000334.1 GCA_022508725.1 Oscillospiraceae bacterium | reverse complement strand
ACCCGAAAAATCCATAATCTTTTTTACAGATACAACTGTATATGTAAAATTAGCATTTCTTTGTTTGTATCTTCAAATGTCATTTCTATCTCCTCCGGTATCAAGCATATAGGTTTCGTTTGTCACTATCATCCGATCATCGCCATTTAATAATCTTTTCATTTTAGCGATTTTTTCTGTTTCTGCATCATCTTTTGCTGTAAGATGGGCTCCGATAAATATTCCCTGAATAAGAGATCTCTTACTATACTGTTCATATTTGAGTTTAGTGCGAAGAACGGTATTCTCTGCAACAAGCTTAGCATATTTTGAATCCTTTTTACCGGAATTATCCGATTTTGCTTTTTTTGTTTGTGTCTTTGATTGTTTTTTGGATTTTTTATGAGTTTTTTTCTTGTTTTTCTTTTTCTGATTTTTCCATTTTTTAAAAAGTTTTTTTATTTGTTTTCTGTTATATGATTTACTGCTCACATCGCATTCTTCAACATCGTTGGGGTCTATCCAAGCAGCCGCTTTATCCGATACCGGAGTTTTTTTCTTTTTTTCTTCCGTATAGGGTGTAAAGCCTGTAACCGTAACTTCATTTTCCTCACCGGAAGACTTATCGGATTCAATCATCAGATTATCCGATATATTTTCACTTAAATCACATTTATCAAGATCATAATTTTTATATGTACTCATTTTATTGCTTCCTTTCGTTAATAATATTTATGGAAACACTGATTTAAAGGTGTAAGCAAAAAATAATTTACGAAAAAATATACGCTTTTCTACGCGCAAGCGCTTCACGAACGCACTATTTTTTCGCCGTTGAGGCTATATATATCTCATTAAAGAAATTATATCTTACAAATAATGTATGTTGATTATTTGCGATAATAAAGCCATATTTTAATTTTATGTAAATTTAAAGTATGTAAAATCTTTAGTTCAATATATATAAATTATTTTTTGATATTGATTTATTCAGTGTTTCCTTATCAAAAAAATATTTTGTGTGGCTCCCCGAAGGGAGCCGTTGTTTATATTTTCCATTCAATTTCGATTTCGTTATCTGTTATTTTGACCGTTTTAATCAATGTTCCGGCAATAAGTTTCTTTGTATCGAAATTATCCTTTTCCCATATTTTAGCAAGTTCTAAAATATCGGTCTTATCATTTGAATTCAGGCGTTTTTCACCGATCTCATTTTCAATCTCACGTTTTTTTGCGTCAAGCTCCGAAACCCGTTTGTTTATGTACTTTAAAAGAATCTCATTGCATTCTGACAGTTTATCCAGCAGCTGTTCTATTTCCTTTTCGATTTCCGAAAGCTGTATATTAAGAGCGTTAATCTCCTTTGCGTTTGCAGCGGATATTTCACCGCTCCTAAATTCAGTCTCCCGGAGTTTTTGTTCGATTTCACCGGCAACGAGCGTCTCTATAGCGTCGGCATAGACAGTAGAATTATGTCCGTCACATATATGTAATGATATGCGTCCTATACAGTTAAAATATCTGCCGGCTTTTGTATTGGATTTAGTTAGTTTCATTATATTCCCGCACTTTCCGCATCTGACAAGTCCGGACAGCCATGTGTTTTTACCTATACCTGTTCGTTTGATTTGCTTGTTACGGGCAAGTTTATATTGGCATTTCAGCCATACATCGGGTTCGATAATACCTTGATGCAACGCTATGACGAGTGTCTGCGCCTCAAAGTTTGAGAATTTTTTACCATGCGCTCTGCGACCGAACATAAATCCGCCGCGACCGTCAAATTCCTCAATGTCATTAACGAGTATTGCGCCTTTGTTGCTGAAAAATCTGTACACTTCCGCGTCCGATTTTACATAACAAGGATTACGCAGTATGTCTCCGAGAGTGGACGTCTGCCATTTTGCTCCCCTGAGATTTGTAATACCGTCATGTTGCAGCTGTTTAATAACACTGCCCAATGTCATTTCCGGCTGAGAATACAGATCAAATATCAGCTTTAACTGCTCCGCTTCCTCCGGCACAGGCTCATACATAGAGGTACGTTTTCCGTTAAGTGTGGTTTGTTTCAATGAAAATCCATACGGAACGCGTCCTCCCATATAGAAGCCTTCCTTTGAGCGTGTGCTGTATGCGTCTCGTACTCGTTGAATCGTATTTTCACGTTCAAGCTGAGCGAATACCATGCATATTTGCAGCATAGCACGCCCGAACGGAGTGCTTGTGTCAAATGATTCCGAGCGCGATGAAAATTCGCATCCGTATGTGTCAAACATTTCCATTATGTCCACGAAATCGGCAAGTGATCTGCTGATACGGTCGAGTTTATAAACATACACTTTGTCTATAAGTCCCGACTTGATATTTTTTATCAGTTCTTGAAAACCGGGACGATTCGTATTGCTGCCGGAGTAACCTTTGTCAGAATATACCTTTATATCTTCACAGTCTATTCCGGCTCTACACAATTCGATCTGGGTTTCAATAGAGATAGAGTCCTTCTTGTCAATGGATTGACGTGCATAAATTGCCGCAGCCATGCATCTATCGCCTCCTTTCCTTTTATTGTATTTGTACTTGTGAAACCGAAATTCACAAATAATCAATTAAGATAATTTACGAAACCGGTTTCACAAGTGTTTTATCCGATGTTAGGTTTGCAGCTTGCTAAGTCTGTCAAGTGCGCGTTTCAAATCG
>JAFLUR010000333.1 GCA_022508725.1 Oscillospiraceae bacterium | reverse complement strand
AAATCCGAACAGGGTGTTCACAAGAGAGCAGCTGCTCGATCAGGTGTGGGGCTTTGACTATTTCGGGGATTCGAGAACGGTCGATGTGCATATAAAGCGTCTGAGGGAGAAGATAGACAATATAAAAGGTAACTGGAACTTAAAAACGGTGTGGGGAGTAGGATATAAGTTTGAGGTGACGGAAGATGCGTAAAAAAATACGCACGGGCAATATGCACAGCAGTATGTTTGAGCGTATGTTTCTCGGAAATATGGCATTGATTATAGTCTCGGTGATAATCCCCTCCGCAATATACGCGGTAAGCATGAACAACTATGTCGAGAGGGAGCGGGTCTCGGAAATATCCGGAGCGGCAAGACATATATCGCACATGATCATATCGGGATATGCCGATAACGGCAATGCCGAGGTTAGGGGCATATACAGGGAGTTTTTGAAGATATACAGCTCAAGTCTGGGCGCGGGCATTACCGTTACCGACGGAAACGGAATAATCCGATACTCGGTAAACGCGGAAAGGATCGTGCCCGAGAGGGTCATACGGAAAACGATAAGAAGCAGCGATATAATCATAATATCGAAGGAGGAGATATCCGAGGATTACAAAACGCGCAGGGTGATCTATTCCTATCCCGTCATATATGAAAATATCATAATAGGCGCCGTGATGTTCGACTGTGACGTAAGACTGATAACCGTTCCGGGCGGAGATATGTTTCCGCTGTTTGTATTCGCCGTGGCGGCGGTGATAATCATATCGGTCGTAATGGTATATTTTCAGTCAAAAAAGCTGTCAAGACCGATAGAAATTTTAAGCAGGGCGTCAAAGGAGATATCGCACGGCTCTTTCATGCATATCGAATGCAGCGAAACGGGGGAGATGGGAGAGCTTATAGAAAGCTTTAACGTAATGTCCGACTCGCTGCGCAGCCTGGAGGAGATGAGGGCGGATTTCGTAAGCGACGTTTCTCATGAGCTGCGCACGCCGATGACCTCGATATCCGGCTTTGTTCAGGGTATGCTTGACGGCACGATACCCCGGGAGGCGCAGGAAAAATATCTGAATATCGTTCTTTCCGAAACACATCGTCTTACAAGACTCATAAACGATATGCTGGATGCAACGAATTACACTAAAGGAGGATACAAGTACAAGATGAAGAATTTTAATATAAACGAACTCGTAAAGCAGACAATGTTTGAATTCGGCAACCGGGCAAAGGAGAACGGCATGGAATTCGAGGAATTTTTCTCGGAGCCGGAAATAACGGTCAGAGCCGATGAGGACGCGATAAAGAGGGTTTTTGTAAATCTTTTCGACAACGCTCTGAAATTCGGCAAGGAGGGCACGGTGATAACCGTTGATGTGAAAAATTCCGGCGGCAGAGTGACGGCGGAGGTCGGAAACTACGGAGAGGGAATCGGTCAGGATGAGCTCAACAGCATTTTTTCGCGCTTTTTTAAGGCGGACAAATCCCGCACGGATACCGGCGGAACGGGACTGGGTTTGTACCTTGTCAATAACATAATCAAGGAGCACGGCGGAGAGATAACCGCCGAAAGCAGGGATACCGGCGACGGAATAAAATACACCGTCTTTACCTTTTCGCTCGAAAAAGCGGATGCGTGACGGAGCTTTGAGGAGAGATTTTTTATGAATGAATACAGATTTTACGAAAAAATACCGGAGATAAAGCCGAAAGCCGGCAAACGGCGGCCGGGCGGCGGAGGCGGGCTTTTTGCGGCGTCTTTGATCATTTCGTCCGCCGGCGTGATCTCGCTTATACTTTCGATTGTTGTGTTCGTGTCGGCGGGAAAGAATATCCGGGAAAACACGGAAAGAGTTGTGGATATGAGGGTAAAGGACGATATCGGGACGCTGATTACCGGCGATGAAGAGGGAGCTCTTTCGGTTTCGCGGATATATGAAAAGGTGAGTCCGAGTGTTGTCGGAATAGTGACAAAGGTTCCGGTCATGGGTATATTCGGTCAGAGTATGGCGCAGGGCAGCGGTTCGGGAGTTATAATGAGCAGTGACGGCTATATTATGACAAATAATCATGTTATAGAGGACGCGGATAAAATAACGGTAATTCTTCCCGATGAGCGTGAATTCGAGGCGAAAATAGTCGGAAACGATTCGAGGACCGATCTGGCGGTGATAAAGATAAGCGCGGAGGGTCTTCCGGCGGCGGTTATAGGAAATTCCGATTCGGTAAGAACGGGAGAGCTTGCGGTTGCGATAGGCAATCCTCTCGGACAGGAGCTTGCGGGCTCGGTAACGGCGGGAGTCATAAGCGCGGTAAACAGGAATATCACGGTGCGCGGCAAGAAAATGAACCTTATACAGACCGACGCGGCAATAAATCCCGGAAATTCCGGCGGCGCGCTTGTCAACTGCTTCGGTGAGGTTATAGGGATAAACACGGTCAAGATGGCGTCAACGACGGTCGAGGGCATAGGCTTTGCGATCCCCATGAACGACGCGCTGCCTATTGTAAACTCGCTTGTTGACAACGGCAGGGTGGTAGGAAGAGTATATATCGGTGTGACCGGAGAGGACGCTCCTTACGGAGTGATAGTGAAATCGGTTTCCGAAAATTCGCCGGCGGCAAAGGCGGGAAAAAAGGAAAACGATCTTATCGTAAAGGCGGCGGGACAAACGGTCACGACGGTGGA